>JBFJZC010000352.1:0-2953 GCA_041622295.1 Porticoccaceae bacterium | reverse complement strand
TTATGACAACATCGCTGGTGGGTCTGGGTATGAGTACTACACCCTGGGTGGTAGCGTTGGTAAGTTCAGTGCCACGGTTGGTTATCATGACTTCAATGCAGGGCCAGGTGAAAACGATGAGATGACTCACCTGAATATCTCCTACGCAGTCAACGATAATCTGTCATTCACAGCGAGCAAGGTTGTCGACCAGGGTTGTGACAAGGATGATACCGGTTGTGTTGGTACCATCGACGAAGATTTGAAATTCGTCGTTGCCTATTCTCTACCAATTGAGATGTAAGTCAGCAGCTAACTTTCGCAAAGCAGAAACGCCGACGTCGAGTCGGCGTTTTTGTTTCCTGCCTACGCGTTTTCGATGCACGCCATCTCTTTGCTTAATCCTCAATTTTGTTGATTAGTACCCGATTGATCCAGGTAAAGTATCCTTAAAGCATTTTTGCAAATGCGTTAAGCTCGTTGCTATTGTAAGTCTGTGTTAAGGCCTGCACGGTATAACAATTCGACGTGAGCTATATGTCCATAATCTGGGGGAGCAGTGGTGTCGGAGCTCAGTGAAGCACAGCGCTGGAAACAGAAATACTACGATAGTCTCGATGCGCTCGATAATCTCGAAAAAAGGCAGCAAGCCTGGGGTGAGTTAGAAATATTGCTGAAAAAGACTGTCACCCGCCTGGGTCTCGCTGCGATGGGGCACGACGACGGTATTGATGGTTATGTTGAGCGGGTTCGTAATGCGACTAAAGAGGATATAAATCGGCCTGCCCTGGAAGATATTCTGGAAAACTTTTCAACCTACCTGGCGACTCTGCAGGACAGTAAAAAAGTAAAACCTGTCACACCGGTTAGCCTTGCTCAGTCTTTCGTAAAAGACCTGGATGTTCCCGCTGCGCTCCATGGCCGTAAAATGCTGCTGGCCGATAAACTCATGCGAGGCAGTTTGTCTGAGTCAGACGAGCTGATTCGGGAGTTTTCAGAGCTGTTTTACCTGGCGGTAGATAGTGGGAACGGCAGTGTAAAAAACAGCACTGCAGAACGCAGCGACAGCGTGGGGAGCAGTCCGGGTGTCAAGGGGGATAATCCAGCACAGACCGCGTTGCCGGTTACTCAAAAGCCTGGACTTTGGCAGCGGCTGCTCAAACGGTACTCTGGCAAAGGGCAAGAGAAGGATCTGTCGGGTTCTCCCGGCAATCTGCTGCAAGGTCAAAGTAACGCGGATGGCATGATCGAAAAGACCGGGTTGAGTAACAAGGATCGTGATAAGGGTCGTGATAAGCCGGGACAACATCGACATGTCGCTGGTGCAGTATCACCTCCCGAGGATGTTTCTGGCGCGGCGGATGCATTGGTGGATCCGTCGGCGAGGAGGGAGGATGGAAGCCGCGGCGGGACACCGGTTGTGCCCACCGCTCGACCTGCCAACGAAGTGCTGCTGGATTTGTTGGAAAAGTTGTCAGTGCCCGCCGATCAACAGGCTGAGGTTAACCAGATCAAGCTCAGGCTCGCTACTCAAATAGCCGCTGGCGAGTGGCGTGATCTACTCCAGCAGATCGTTAATTTGATCAATTCAGTGCGTAACAGTCTGAATCAGGAAAAGCGCGAGTTTGAGCTGTTTTTACAGCAAATTACCCAGCGCCTGCAGGAGATCGGTGGTGTAATCAACGCAGAACAACTGGCTCAACAGGACGCCCTCAGAGCAAGTGAGCAGTTCAGCACGAAAGTCACATCGAATGTAGAAGGCATGCGTAAAAATGTTAGCCAGGCCCAGGATCTTGCGGGTCTGAAATTAATGGTGGAGGCTAACTTAAACACCCTCTCAAAAGATGTTATCGAGTACCGTGAAACTGACAGGCAGCGTGCATTGAGTGCCGAACGAAACATGGCGGAAATGCGGGAAAGAATGGCCTCAATGGAAAAGAGTGCCGTTGAGCTGAAGACGGAGGTTGAGGCGTCTAATCGCAAGGCACTCGTGGATGCGCTCACCAATATACCTAACCGACTGTCTCTGGAGGGCCGTGCCCAGCAGGAAATTGCTCGTTGGCAGGAGTTTGGCAGCCCGTTGACCCTGATTGTCTGGGATATCGACCACTTCAAACGCGTGAATGACGCCTACGGGCATGCGGTCGGGGATAAAGCCTTGCAGGCAGTGGCGCAGTTGCTGAATGAAAATAGCCGTCAGTCCGATTTTCTTGCACGGTATGGCGGTGAAGAATTTGTCATGCTGCTGCCGGGCACGGGAGAGGATGAGGCGCTTAAAGTTGCTAATGCGCTTCGTGAACGGGTGGCTACGCGAGGCTTTCAATATCGGGATGAGGCAGTGTCTATCCAGGTGTCATGCGGCATAAGTTGTTTTCGGGACGGGGATGATCTAGCAACTGTGTTCGATCGTGCTGACAGGGCTCTCTATAACGCCAAAGAGGCGGGCCGCAATCGCTGCGTGATTGGATGAGTCGGTGTCCTGCGGTGGTTATTACAGTTCTCTGCGAATACGACCGTGACTAAGCCCGGGATCACGACGGGCCTCACGACCGAGAACGGGACACCATGATTCCAGCAGTCAAGTTAAACGTTGGCAATTAGGCGCCAGATTTTGCTAGCGGATCGTGCTGGCTTATTCCGGTCGCCCGTTTATTCCGGTCGCTCGTTTATTCCGGTCATAGGGCCTCGCGCGTTGCTACGCAATTATGCCCACCAAATTCACCATGCCCACTAAACTCAGGCGATACTGGTCGCCGCTTTTAGCAGGTCATCAAGCATTCTTTCCAGGTGATCCAGCGTATTGCAGGTACTGGCCAGATGGCAGTAGGGTCGGTACTTGTACATCACCGAGTCGCCGGTTTTCCAGAAATTGACCGGTTCCGGGTTGAGCCAGATGACGCGCTTGGCCCGTTGATGGAGCAATTGCATGACTTCATTGCGTGGCGCGAGGAAGTTGTTGCGGGCGTCGCCGAGT
>JBFJZC010000351.1:0-2991 GCA_041622295.1 Porticoccaceae bacterium | reverse complement strand
CCACACCCTGGTATTCGTCCTCTTCACTGACGCGAATACCAACGGTAACCTTAAGGATCAACCACACCGCCAAACTGGCGCCAAAAACCCAGGCAAAGATGACGCTGGTGCCAAGTAACTGTGCCGAAAGGGTGGCCTCGCCATTAGTCAAACACACGGCCATCAACCCCCAGACGCCGACCACACCGTGCACGGAGATCGCGCCGACCGGGTCATCAATACGCAATTTATCCAGCGTGATAACTGAAAAGACCACCAGCACCCCGCCAATCGCACCGATCAAAGTCGCCCACATTGGGCTCGGTGTCAGCGGCTCGGCGGTAATCGCCACCAGGCCAGCCAACGCGCCATTGATTGCCATCGTCAGATCTGCCTTGCCAAATAACAATCTCGCGGCAATCAATGCCGTAAGCAAGCCAGCAGCAGCAGCAGCGTTGGTATTCACAAAGATATTGGCCACGGCATTGGCCTCACCTATATCGGACACTTTGAGTTCTGATCCACCGTTAAAACCGAACCAGCCGACCCAGAGCACGAACATGCCGAGGGCAGCGAGGGGCATATTGGCGCCCGGAATAGCGTGAACCGAACCGTCAGCACCGTATTTACCCTTGCGTGAGCCCAGCAACAGCACGCCGGCCAATGCCGCTGCACCACCACACAGATGAACCACCCCTGAGCCAGCAAAATCCAGAAAACCAGCCGCATCAAGAAAACCGCCACCCCATTTCCACATACCCTGCAGAGGGTAGATGACGCCCGTCATCACCACGGCAAATGCCAGGAAAGCCCACAACTTCATACGCTCAGCGACCGCACCTGAAACAATCGACATCGCCGTCGCAACAAAGACAACCTGGAAAAAGAAGTCGGACGCCCCGGAATAATAGCTATAGTCATCCGGATCGGCGAGCGCGCCAGCCAGCACTTCATCAGGTGAAGCATTAGCAATCGTATTACCAAACCAGCTGTCTGGCAGGATGCCTCCTTCTGTACCACCGTACATAATCGTGTAGCCCATAATCAGGTACATAACGCAGGACACGGCATAAAGTGCAACGTTTTTAGTCAGTATTTCAGTGGTATTTTTTGCTCTGACAAGCCCGGCTTCGAGCATCGTAAAACCAGCCGCCATCCACATGACGAGCGCTCCGCACACCAGGAAATAAAACGTATCCAGGGCATACTTGATATGAATAATGTCGCTTTCCATTATATTTTCCTCAACAGTAAAATTTGGTCGTCTGTTCGCTACCAGGAATTGTTTCTAATAGGCCCAGACTGTTCGGGAGCGGGCGACACTCACACTGCGTCGTCACCTGTTTCACCGGTACGAATGCGTATAACTTCTTGAATAGCGGTGATAAAGATTTTCCCATCGCCGATTTTTCCGGTTTGCGCGGCATTGACGATGGCTTCTACAGCGCTATCCGACATAGCATCAACCACCGCCACCTCTACCTTTACTTTGGGTAAAAAATCAACGACATACTCAGCGCCTCGGTACAATTCCGTATGACCTTTCTGACGCCCAAAACCTTTTACCTCTGTAACCGTCAAGCCCTGCACGCCTATATTGGCCAGGGCTTCACGGACGTCATCAAGCTTGAACGGCTTGATGACTGCAGTGATCATCTTCATGCTTATTCTCCAGTTTGGGGTGTACAAGAGCGTTTTAGCACGATCCATGCCAGCGCTTTTTTTGCTTATAACCCGGTGTCACCCCAGAAAACGCCCTGTATTGGTGCCGCATAAAACCCTAAGCGACTAAAGCGCTTCAATCTGGGGCATTAATAAATATGTGTCTCGCAGCACTGTCGTTGTCGCGAGCGCTCTCCGCCAGCTACCGGACACCAGACAATAATTGACCGGCAAGGTGAACCCGACGCAACGGCACCCGAACGACACACAAAACGGTCCGGCAAATGCAGCAACTTGTTTCCTCCGCGACTCCTCGGTAAGGTATGTTTACGGAAAATTACACACCCCCGGGGATAGTTACCGGCCCCGCCTGCGGCGGTCACCGATCAAGGAAGATTTCATGTCACTGGCGATAGTTCAAAGCCGCGCCCAGAGCGGTATTTACGCTCCGCCGGTCACCGTGGAAGTTCACCTGTCAAACGGCTTGCCCAGCCTCAGTATGGTTGGCCTTCCTGAAACAGCAGTTAAGGAAAGTAAGGATCGCGTGCGCAGCGCGCTGTTGAACGCACACTTTGAATTTCCAGCGCGACGCATCACCATCAATCTCGCTCCCGCCGACCTGCCCAAGGAAGGGGGCCGTTTCGACTTACCCATCGCGCTCGGAATTCTGGCGGCTTCAGGGCAGCTACCCAAGGAGACGCTGGAGCACTATGAATTTGTTGGCGAACTTGCGCTGTCAGGAGCATTGCGCCCCGTTGACGGTATTTTGCCGACAGCGCTGGCCAGTGGCGAACAACAGCACCGCCTGATTGTGCCGCAGGACAATGCGGACGAAGGCGCGCTGGCACGTAACACCCTTGTTTTTGGTGCCGGGCACATACTCGAGGTGTGCGCCCATTTACGGGGCGTAGAAGCGTTGCACAGACAGCCTTTCAAAGCTCCAGCTAATACGAGCACTGGCCCGGACCTGGGCGACATCATCGGTCAGCACCAGGCTAAGCGAGCGCTCGAGATCGCCGCTGCCGGGGCACACAACCTGTTGTTCTCCGGTCCACCAGGTACGGGCAAAACCATGCTCGCCAGCCGTCTGCCGTCGCTCCTACCGCCCCTCGATGAAGCCGCGGCACTGCAAGTTGCCACCATCTATTCAGTGGCTGGCCTGGGCCCGCGACGGGATTTTCTGGAGCGACCGTTCAGAGCACCCCATCACACCGCATCCGCGGTGGCCCTGGTCGGCGGTGGCAGTAATCCAAAGCCAGGTGAAATATCCCTCGCTCACCACGGGGTGCTATTTCTGGATGAATTACCGGAGTTTCCCCGCAAGGTACTGGAAGTACTGCGTGAACCCCT
>JBFJZC010000350.1:0-3000 GCA_041622295.1 Porticoccaceae bacterium | reverse complement strand
TTTGTGTTCCCAATGTTTCGCGGAAACACCATCTACGAAGGTGAATATCTGTTGGGAACGTCCATCGCGCGGCCGCTCATCGCCAAGCGACTGGTGGAAATTGCCACTGAAACCGGGGCTGATGCGATCTCCCATGGAGCGACTGGTAAGGGTAATGACCAGGTGCGTTTTGAGCTCGGCGCCTATGCGCTGAAGCCAGGTATCAAAGTCATTGCGCCATGGCGGGAATGGGATTTGACTTCCCGAGATACCTTGATGGCTTATTGCGCGCAGCACAATATTCCAGTTGATTTTGCTAAGAAGAAAAAATCGCCTTATTCGATGGATGCAAATTTGTTGCACATTTCCTACGAGGGCGGCGTTCTTGAAGAACCCTGGGCAGAAGCCGAGGAGGATATGTGGCGCTGGACTGTGTCCCCCGAGGCAGCGCCTGACAAGGCGGTTTACATTGAGTTGAGCTACGCGTCTGGCGATATTACGGGCATTGACGGTGAGAATTTATCGCCAGCACGGGTGTTGGAGAAGCTCAACAAAATTGGCGGTGCCAATGGCATCGGGCGGACAGACATTGTGGAAAATCGATACGTGGGTATGAAAGCCCGGGGGTGCTATGAAACTCCCGGTGGCGTCATTATGCTTAAAGCTCACCGGGCCATGGAATCCATAACGCTGGATCGGGAAGTGGCGCATCTAAAAGACGAGTTGATGCCGCGTTACGCGAGTCTAATTTACAACGGTTACTGGTGGTCCCCCGAGCGGAAAATGCTACAGACCATGATTGATGAATCGCAGCGTTATGTGAATGGCGTCGTACGGTTGAAGCTTTATAAAGGCAATGTCTCGGTCGTTGGCAGGCAGTCTGACGACAGCCTGTTTGACGCTCGCATAGCCACCTTTGATGACGACGCAGGTGCATACGACCAGAAAGACGCAGAAGGTTTCATCAAATTAAATGCGTTACGTATGCGTATCGCGGCGGCCAAAAATCGTTGATGCCGCACAGCAATGCCGCGGCGTGGACGGCAGGGTGGGAAGAGCTATCAGGATAAGCCGAATATTCGCTAACAGGAGAACCACATATGAAATATCTGCACACGATGTTACGCGTCGGTGACCTGGATAAGTCCATCAAGTTTTACACTGAACTGCTGGGCATGAAACTGCTGCGCAAAAGGGATTTCCCGGATGGCAAGTTTACGCTGGCTTTTTTAGGGTACGGGTCGGAAACGGACAACACGGTGCTGGAGCTGACCCACAACTGGGAGACCGAGGGTTATGATCTTGGTAATGGTTATGGGCACATCGCCATTGGCGTTGAGGATGTTTATGCGACGTGTGATGACATTCGCGCCAGGGGCGGCAAGGTGGTTAGAGAGCCTGGCCCGATGATGCATGGCACTACCGTTCTGGCTTTTGTGGAAGACCCTGACGGCTACAAGGTTGAACTGCTGTCCGTCGATTACTAGGCTTCCCGCTTATCTAATCTTCGCCGTCGATTTGCAGTGGGGCTGCGTTGGCGCGGGTACGCAGCCAGTTCAGCCCCTTATGAACCTTTTCATTGCGGGCGATGCGCCGCTCCAGCCTGAATTTGCCTGGGTAGTCGAGTAACAGCACGCCCATGGCTATAGTGAGTAATCCCTGACCGGGAATGAATAGCATAATAAGGCCGCCAGCCAGCAGGACTACGCCCAAAGCATTTTTGCCGATTAGTAGCGTCATTCTTGTTAGCGGATGGGTTTTTTTCAAAGGCGTCGGGTGGCGTTTCTGGTACATAAAGTAGTCTTCGGGTATGCGGGCCACTAGCCACGGCAGGGACACGAGACTGATCACAAAGGTCAGCGCCGATATCGCTGCTAGCCAGGCAAAGACGGTCTGGTGACTTGTCAGCCATGGGATCACTGGGTGCCGATCTCATAGGGCAGGTCAGCAAACCTCACGGTGACTTTTTGATCTGCAATTAGTAGTTCGGTTTGATCTAGTGCGGCTTCACGCAATATTGCCAGCATGGCAAAGCCGCTGGTATCCGTGGGCGCCGCTTGCAGGACGGTACCGACAACCTTGCCGTCGGTGACCGTTTTTATTTCGGCTCCGGGTGATGGCAGTGATGAGGCGTCGGTGCTGGTGTCACTGGCTGCGTTCACGCTAGCTGCGTTCACAATATACGTCCGGCGTTTGAGCTTACCGAGATACTGCATCCTCGCCACAACTTCCTGGCCGGTATAGCAGCCTTTCCTGAAGCTAACCCCGCCAATGGCTTGCAGATTGAGCATTTGCGGCACAAATTGCTCGCTGAGCGGCACTGTTACGGACGCGATGCCTGCGCGAATCATTTGTAAGTGCCACCAGGGCAGGCCAACGGGGCGCAGGCGAAGCGTCAACTGTTGCCACATCTGCTGGGCGTGATCGGCTTTCGCGATGACGACAAACAACTCCGTCGCAAGGCAAGTCAGTAAGTTACCGGCACTATCGGTCACCGAGTGACTGGGCGCAGGGATCGAAGGAAACAGCGCTATCAGAGCTTCGCTGGTGAGTGGCCCGGTAACCCCCAATTGACAGTAGTCAGCGCTGCTGTCGGTGAGCACGGTTTTAAAAAAAGCCGCGTACCTGGCGATGGCCGTTAGGGTCGGCGTAACCAGGGCCCTGTCCATGGCCAGTAATATTTGGTCGTCCGCATTGATATGGGCCTGAAACGACGTCAGCATTCGGCCCTTTGGATTACAGATCGCACCGGGTGATGAAGCGCCTTGCGCCAGAGCCATGAAATCGCAGGTGCTTTGCCCCTGTAAAAATTTGCGGGCATCCGCGCCACCAACTGACAGTACACCCTGGTTGCTCAGGTCGCTTACGGTGTTGGCGAGGTTGGGATAGTCGGCTACCGTTTCATCGAAGGCGATGACCTGGTCTTCGATATACTGCGCGCCTTGTTCAGCGAGAAATTGTTGCCAGTTGCTCATAGGACAAACCGTTTTAAGTTGTAGATTGAATAACAGTCGGCCCGAA
>JBFJZC010000349.1:0-3032 GCA_041622295.1 Porticoccaceae bacterium | reverse complement strand
GCCCGCCGCTTTTATGAACAGGCCAAAGCTGCTCGTGTCGACGTTGAAATTCAGATTTTTCCGGAAATGCAGCACGTGTTTCAGTTTATGGCAGGTAATGCCCCGGAAGCGGATGATGCCATCAATAAGATTGCGGCGTTTATGCGGCCAAGGCTGGGTCTTGCCTAGTCGGGTCTAGCCGGGTATTACTGTGCAGTGTGGTCGTGTAACCGGGGCATTACCGGGCCTGGTGCATGACCTGGTTGTAAAGAAGTTCTATACCTTGTTTTAATCGCGGTTGGCTGCGCTCGGAAGACGCGCTCAATAATTAAATTGAATCAGTACGGGGGCTCCAATGATCGAGTACAACAAAATTTATATAGATGGCCAGTGGGTAGCGTCGTCAGGCGACGGCGTTTCACAGCTGGTGAATCCTGCTACCGAAGAAGTCTTTGCCAGGGTGCCGATGGCCCTGCCTGAGGACGTGGATAAAGCCGCCAGGGCTGCGCGACGCGCCTTTCCCTCGTGGTCACAGACGTCGTCGGCGGAGCGCAAGGGCTATATCGATGCCATCTGTGCAAAACTGACGGAGCGCAAGGATGAGCTGGCTTCGGTGATCAGCCAGGAGATGGGCATCCCGGTACATTTCTCCCTCGGCATACAGGTCACCGGGCCCATATCTGGCCTGGCGATTTTCGGCGGCCTGGCAGAGAGCATGGATGAAGTTAAACAGCACGACGGTGGCTACATCACCGTTAAGGAGCCGATCGGCGTCTGCTCTTTCATCACACCGTGGAATTTCCCCTTGTTCCAGGTCATCGCCAAGGTTGGGCCGGCATTGGCTGCGGGATGTACGTGCATTCTGAAACCGAGTGAGCAAACTCCGTTGTCGACGTTCATTTTTGCTGAAGTCTGCGAACAGGTGGGATTGCCAGCGGGCGTTTTTAATCTGGTAACCGGCAAAGGGTCGGTGATTGGTGAAACCCTGAGTTCGCACCCGGAAATCGATCTGGTGTCATTCACTGGATCTACCGAGGTGGGTATTGATATCGCTAAATCTGCGGCGGGGTCGGTAAAGCGTGTGTGCCAGGAGTTGGGCGGTAAGTCACCGTTCATCATCGCTGCCGACGCGCCCATTGCCAGGGCAGTGAAATATGTTGTCAAGGACTCCATGTTTAATTCTGGACAAATGTGTGTCCAGCTGAGTCGCATCCTCGTTCATGAATCCCAATATGAGGAAGCCCTTGAAGTGGCGAAGACGGTGGCTGACTCGTTGGTAGTGGGCGACCCGACCGATAAGGGTTCGTTCCTTGGGCCGCTCAGCTCCATGCAGGCGCGGGCCAGTGTCGTCCGTTACATTAACAAGGGTCTGGCAGAGGGTGCGCGACTGGTTACCGGGGGTGTTGAGCTGCCGGAGGGAATAACCAGGGGCGCGTTTGTGAGGCCGACTATTTTTGGCGACGTAAACAATGATATGGCGATAGCACGCGAAGAAATATTTGGGCCGGTGCTGTGTTTTATCCCCTACAAGGACGAAGCCGAGGCGATAGCCATTGCCAATGATACCGACTTCGGATTATCGAGCGGGGTATGGGCCGAAGATAAAGATACCCAGATGCGCATCGCCAGGCAATTGCGTGCCGGGCAGGTTAAGGTAAATGGGCCGGCATTCAGTTTTGCAGCGCCCTTCGGTGGCTACAAAATGTCCGGTAATGGTCGTGAATGGGGCGCCAGCGGGCTGACCGAGTACACGGAAGAAAAGGCCATTCTCATCGGCAAATAAGCCGTTCATGACGGGTTGTCAGGTAATACAACCTGGGTTAGTGATAACGGGTGGGCCGTCCCCACCCGTCATCGTGTGTATCGCCGATAACTGAAGTACGTCAGTATTTGTCGGGGTTCGGCACTTGCTGTCCTGGGAAGGCACTGGTACTAAAGTCGCGCCCGGCAGATACAATTGTTGCGCCCCGAAGCTACAATCGTTGCGTCCTGAAGATACAGTCAAACAGCAATAAACTCGTAAGCAGGAGATAGTAACCATGTCGGTAAGCCGATTTCGTTTCCCCTATGTGGAAATGCCTGAAGTAGCAACCAGGCTGCGGGCGGAGGTGCGGGAGTTCCTCGCCGAAGAGCGTGCCAATGGCGGTTTTGTGCCCATGGCAGACTGCTGGGCGTCGGGCATGAGCGCTGAATACAGCCGTAAGGTTGGCCAGCGTGGCTGGCTGGGTATGACCTGGGACAAAAAATACGGCGGCCACGGGCGCAGCTTTCTGGAGCGCTATGTGGTCACCGAAGAAATGCTGGCGGCCGGTGCGCCGGTGATGGCGCACTGGATTGCCGACCGTCAGAGTGGCCCACAGATTATCAAGCATGCAAATCCCGAGATCCGTGATCTGGTGATTCCGCGGATTGTCGCCGGTGAATGTTTCTGCGCGATCGGTATGAGCGAACCCAACACCGGCTCCGATCTGGCATCTGTCGCTACCCGAGCAGAGAAGGTGGATGGCGGCTGGCGTGTGAACGGCACCAAGTTGTGGTCCACCGGGGCACATGGCTGTGACTATATGATCACTTTGCTACGCACGTCGCCGCTGGATACGAACGCCCGGCATAAGGGCTTGTCGCAATTTATAATCGACCTTAAATCCCCAGGGGTGCAAATACGCGGTATCGCAGATATCGGAGGCCAGGTGCACTTCAATGAGACGCAATTTGAGGATGTATTTGTACCTGACAAATACATCCTGGGTGAGGTGGGCGGCGGCTGGAATATGGTGGTCGGTGAGTTAGCGCTGGAGCGCTCCGGGCCGGAACGATTTTTAAGCACCTTCATCGTGTTGCAAGAAGCGATGCGGCTGCTGGTCAACGAACCTACTGACAAAACCCGAGAAGTGCTCGGCCAGGTAGTGGCAAAAATTAAAACACTCCGCCGCATGTCACTGGGCATTGCAGGTCTGCTGCAGGAAGGCGCTTCTCCTGAAATGGAGGCGGCACTGGTGAAGGATATGAGCACTCAGTTTGAACGGGAGCTGCTGGAAAAATTGCGCTCAGTG
>JBFJZC010000348.1:0-3053 GCA_041622295.1 Porticoccaceae bacterium | reverse complement strand
GGTAAACACTGAAGCGGCCATCCTCGCGCGCATTACCAACAAAGTTAAGATCGTCATTATCGGCAACCCCTTGCCGGTCATCAAACACCCGCTGCGCGTAGCGGAAGAACTGGCGACCATTGACACCATTTCTCGCGGTCGTCTGGTCTCTGGCTGGGTACGTGGTGCGGGTAGCGAGCAGTTTTTTAATAACGCCAACCCTGCCTATAACCGAGAGATGTTTAATGAAGCGCACCAGTTTATCCTCGATTGCTGGACCAAGGATGGCCCGTGGCGTTACGAAGGTAAGCACTTTCATTATCGCCATGTAAACCCCTGGGTAAGACCATATCAGGAGCCGTACCCGCAGCAGTGGATTCCCGGTGTTTTAAGTCCAGAGACGGTATTGTGGTGTGCTGAGAAGCAATACCCTTACCTTGGCCTGGGCACTGCGCTCGGCCCAACCTGTGATTTGTGGGACATGTACGCTGATAAATCAGCTGAACTGGGTTATCAGGCGGGGCCTGAAAACTTTGGTTATCTGTTACCGGTTTATTGTTCAGACACAGATGAAAAAGCCTTCGAGATCGGTAAAGGCTTTATCTTTGGTGGTGGGCAAAACGCGTTCTCTCGCCCCGAGCATACATTACCTCCTGGATACAACTCAAAAGCGGCCATTCGTATGCTGGCCTCCCAGCCCGGTGGTAGTTGGCTCGGTGTCAGTAAGGCCAAATTAATGGCCAGCCAGGAAGATCAGTGGGATGCGGCGGCATTTGATGCGCTGCGTAGCAAGTTGATCAAGGGTTATGAGAAGGTTCAGGAAGCCATGCAGGTCGTGGTTGGCAGCCCGGAGACAGTGACCAAGAAGATTTGCGATATCCTGAAAGTGATTCGCCCCGGCGTTTTTACCGTTTTCGCGGTGCAGGGTAACGTTAGCGACAAGGATCGCCTCAACAGCGTCAAGCTGTTGGGTGAGCAGGTACTGCCAGCGGTACGGGAGTTTGCCAAGGCTGAAAACTTGACTGGTCCGTTTGACCGTGCTCCAGGCCTTGTTAAGCTTGCGCCTGGAACCAAGCGGGCACCGGTGGTTGATCGAGCTGCACTGGAGGCGCTGAATCTTCCCTGATTACTTATCAGCAATAAAAAAGGGCGCCGTAAGGCGCCCTTTTTTATTGCTGATAAGTAATATTTGCCCCCGTCCCCGTCAACTCAAGAAGGTTAGCTCAACAAAGTGAAGTCGGGCTTTTATTGTGCTTTCGTGGGTAATTAGGGCCGACATTACAAGACGCGATAATTAGAAAAGGCCGGTCTTGCGCCCAGCCCCTTCTAATTCGCAAGCTAACAGTCAATCACCGATCAGCCAAGCGAGAACCCGGCTGTCAAACCGCCATCCGCAATAAACTCGGAGCCCGTAGAATAGGAGGAATCATCTGAGGCCAGGTAGGCGGCCAGAGTCGCCATTTCTTCCGGCTGGCCGATACGGCCCAGGGGCATTGCTTTAAAGGCTTCGACTGCCTGGTCCTGGGTCAGCCCGGTATCATCAAGAATTTTGGTTTGTACGCCGCCGGGGTGAATAGAGTTAACTCGAATACCGTATTTGCCCAGATCCAGTGCTGCGACCTTGGTCATGCCTCGCACAGCAAACTTACTGGCGCAGTAGGCAATGGCGCCGTACATACCGATCAGGCCGTCAATCGAAGCGATGTTGATGATCGAGCCGCCGCCAGCATCCTGCATAGGCTTGACCACAGCTTTCATGCCGAGGAACACGCCAGTCTGATTAACACTGATAACTTTGTTGAACGTTTCGAGAGAGGTATCCTGAACCTCAGCTACGGGGGTGATAATGCCGGCATTGTTGACGAGGACGTTGACCTTGCCAAATTTCTCAACTGTCGCCGCTACAACGTCTGCCCAGTTTTGTTCATCTGTTACATTGAGTCTCATGTACGCGGCGGCACTGCCAATCGACGCGGCGGTTTTCGCGCCCTCCTCATCCAGTACATCGGTGAGCATGACTTTAGCTCCGCGCTCGGCAAACAGGTGTGCTTCCGCCGCGCCCTGGCCGCGCGCGGCTCCGGTAATGATTGCTACTTTTCCGTCTAGAGTACCCATGATTGTTATCCTGTTGTGAGTTGAAAGTTAAGATGTGAACACACTTTGTAGGGTCGCGGCTGAACCAGTGAAACGGCGCCGACCCCTGAAGCAGGACGCAAATATAGAGCCTTTTGTCGGAAAAGGCGAGGGCGTTAGCGGCATGATGCCGATCCAGCTAGACTGGATAATGAGTATGCTGCGTTATTCATGAGCGATCTCAGATGTTGCTGTACTGCCAGGCAAGGAACCTAATATCCGAGCTCTTGTGCATGCGGTTTGATATCACTTTGACCGCATTTCAATAGTCATGTTTACTGGCTGTAGCGGGAGTCGCTATTCGTGTCGCCAGGCGATGTCAGTGGTGCCGTTCTAATTATTGATTTACTTGCTTCGGCAGTAGTGGTTTGCTGGATGCCGAACTGGAACAAGGGGAGAATCTCTGTGACAAGATTAAGTAGGCTTAGCCGGTCGGTAAAAGGCAGCGTGGTTCACGTCACCGGTGCCGCCAGTGGCATGGGGCGTGCGACAGCCATTTTGTTTGCTGACGAGGGCGCGAAAGTTGCCGTCACTGTCCGTGACAGTCAGGGTGCCGAAGAAGTGGCTCAGGAAATACGCGATGCTGGCGGCATTGCGAAGGCCTGGGCTCTCGACGTGGCCGATCCGGCGCAAATCATTAGCGTGACTGAAGACATCGGTCGTGAATTCGGCGGCCTCGATATCCTCGTCAACAACGCAGGGCTTGGTGTTTATGCCAAACTCGATAGCGAGCAATATGAAGAGCGTTGGCAGTTAGGTATGGATGTGCTGATTAACGCGGTGCAGCGCCTGGTTCGGGCATCGCTAGCGATGCTGCGTCAGGCCGAGCACGGACGCATAATTAACATCGCCTCAACCGAGGGCCTGGGTGCCACCGAAGGCGTTAGCGCCTACACTGCGGCCAAGCATGCCGTAGTAGGGTTCACTAAGGCGGTGGCGGT
>JBFJZC010000347.1:0-3073 GCA_041622295.1 Porticoccaceae bacterium | reverse complement strand
CCCCGTGATCTTCTTGACCGCGCACAAATTCTGGAGAAGCTGGAATGCTACGCCTCGGCGGCCGAGGACCTGGAGTACCTTCTGACACTGACACCACCACCGCAGGTCAGCGAGGCTGTCCGCGAAAAAATCTCTGCCCTGCGCAACCGCGACGGCGGCAAACTACATTGATGACGGTAATCCAGACTGGCGAGCGAACTGACCAGACAGACAGAACTGGATTTAAAGCGCGGGTACTTAAATTTAAAGCGCGGGCACTTAAATTTAAAGCGAGGCGACCTGGCCTCGCGAGACCACCAAAGCTATCACCGGCGAGCCGGTCATCACCTAGCTCGACACCAGTCTTCTCACCTGCCCCGCAGTAAACGGCCAGCCCTTCTCTCGCCCCACCGTATTCTTAACGACAGGGATGCGTTCGCCATAGGTGGCCCGCAACGCATCGCTACCGCTAATATTCACAACCTCGTAGTCGGCAACGCCTACAACATCATCGAGAATCGCCCTGGCGAGATCGCATAAGTGACAACCCGTACCCACGTACAGGGTCAAAACTTTCTCTCTGCTTATTTGCTCCACTTGCTGCATCTCACGGTGTTGCCTGACGCCCCTTCGGCCTTATTATCCAGCACTGGTGTATCTGTGTACTGCCCGCAAAATCCCGATCAATCGTCCTTGCGCTAATATCCTCCACCGCAAAGTCCGCGACGATTGCGTCAGCCAGTTTAAACCGCCGCAGATTGGTAGAAAAAACCAGCTGGCCACCAGCTGCCAGCAAACTGAGGGACTGGCGCACAAGTTTTTCATGATCCCTCTGGATATCCAGCATATCGGTCATTTTCTTGGAATTTGAAAATGTCGGTGGGTCGAGAAAAATCACCTCGTAGAGACCGCCGTCGCCACCCTTCGCCAGCCATTCAAGGCAGTCCGCACGTTTCACCCGGTGACGCGCCTGATCAACACCATTGAGTGCAAAGTTACGTTTCGCCCAGTCCAGATATGTATTCGATAGATCGAGGCTCAGGCTCTCAACCGCCCCGCCCCTGGCTGCGTAGACGGTGGCACTACCGGTATAACAAAATAAATTCAGCAAGCGCTTGCCGGCACATAACCTGCCGAGCAACTGCCGCACCGGTCGATGATCAAGAAATAACCCACTATCCAGATATTCAGCCAGATTGACTTCGAAGCGGAGGCCGTTCTCCACCACCGTAAAAACCCCGGTTCGGGATCGCACGTCAGCCCGCTGATATTGCTGATCACCGCGCTGCCGTATACGCTGTTTAACGAAGAGCTGATTCGATGCTGGCTGCAATACCGCCATGACGGCCTGCTCGACCTCAGCCATCCGCTGCCGCGCCTTGATCGGGTCGATACTGGCCGGTGGCGCATATTCCTGCACATGCACAGCTTCTCCGTAACAATCGATTGCCGCCGCATACTCTGGTAAATCGGCATCGTAAATGCGATAACACTCAAGCTGAGACTTTTGCAACCAGGACTGTAGCTTGCGCTGATTTTTACGCAGCCGATTCGCCAGCATCTGGGCGCCTGCAGATAATACCTGGGGGTTTTCCTGCGCTGCCAGACTGCGGCCAGTGGCAGTCCCGGTCGACTGACGACCATCCCCGATCGCCTCGTTCTCTCGGGTCGATTGACCCTGCTGATCGGCAAATACTTCGATTAACAGTAACTTGGCGGGGATCGCTCCGTTGAAAAGTTTGTACTGCTTATGACTGCGCAGACCCAATTCGAAACAAAGCCTGTCATTGCCGGAAAACACTGCCGCTCGCCAACCGGCGAACTGACTTTTTAAAACCTCACCGAGACTTCGGTAAAGTGGTCTTAATCCGGCTTCATCGCCCAACCTGGCCCCGTACGGCGGATTGGTTAACAGCAATCCCCGTTGCCCGATCGGCAAGGGATTACGCAAATTCACCACGGCCTGCTGAGTGACGCTAATATGTTGCGCGAGCTGCGCATTGACAATATTAGCTTCGGCGGCGCGTACGGCTGTGGCGTCCTGATCGTAGCCGAGTATCGGCGGCAGGGCTTTAGCCAGACCCTGTTCTCGACGCAGCAGGGCCTGAGCCAGCAAGGCCTGCCACAACGCCTGCTGATGCCCCAGCCAACGGTCAAAGCCATTGCGAGCCCTGCTTAGACCCGGCGCAATGTCAGCAGCCATCATCGCACCTTCGATAAGCAAGGTGCCGCTGCCACACATGGGGTCTACCAGCGCACCATATTCCGCTGCGGGCCAGCCCGCACGAATCAGCAGGGCGGCAGCCAGGTTTTCCTTCAGCGGGGCCGAGGTATTAACCTGTCGATAACCACGGCGGTGCAGACTGTCCCCGGAAAAATCCAGACTCAAGGTCACCTTGCCACGGGCAAAGCGTGCATTGATACGAATATCCGGCGCGCGGACATCGACATTGGGCCTGTCCCCGGTACACTCGCGAAAAAAATCCACCACCCCATCCTTAACCCGCTGCGCGCCGAATTGTGTGTTATCAATGCCGGGGCCAGTACCCACAAAATCGATGGCAATGGTCGCGCCCACGGCAAACTGGCTTGCCCAGTCGAAACCGCGAACGCCGGCGTACAGGTCATCAGCGCTGTCGACCACAAATGTGCACAACGGCAGCAACACGCGATTAGCCAGACGCGACCACAGACACACCTCGTAGGCCGCTTTCAATTCATCACGAAATTCAACGCCAGCGACTGTTTCCCGAGTATTGGCAATACCGAGACCGTTCAACTCATCAACAAGCAGCCCTTCTAGACCCCTGGGACAGGTGACAAACCAGTGCTTCAACATAATGCTAACCCTACATCCTGATTACCGCAGAGTATTAAACTCGCCGACCATAGACTAAGAAACTATTCGACATCCGCCATCTCATTTGGTGAACTGGGTTCAATGAAGATGCCCTCCTGTTTCGATGATAACCCGTCACCCCCCCTGGCTATGGAGCCTTATCTGATGAAGAGACAAAAACGAGACATTTCCCAGCGCGCCTACAATAAAGGTTACCAACTCGGCTATCAGGGTCGCCCCGAGGAGGCCTGCCCT
>JBFJZC010000346.1:0-3075 GCA_041622295.1 Porticoccaceae bacterium | reverse complement strand
TTGATGATTTCTGCGCCCATTTCCGCCATCAGGCGCGTTGCCGTTGGCCCTGCCACCACCTGGGTGAAATCGAGGACGCGATAGGCTGCCAGTATGTGTTTATTGCTCATTATAGTTTTGCTCGCCATACACAGGTTGCCGCCAATAAGAGCAAGGTGGCCGGGAGATTACAAGAATTTTCGGCGAACCTGCCTGGCCGACGACGGGACTAAGCGCCGGGTGCTGACCTGTAACGCTTACGTGTCTAGCCGACCCAGCAAACCAGGCCTGGTCAGAATGTCCTTGCAGCCAGACTCCTGCAGACTAGACGGCAAGGCCCCGATGTTTACGACTGGCCATCCGGCAACGTTCGGCGGGCACAAACAGCTGCTCCAGCAGATATTTTTTAAACGCCGGGGCGTAGTCCTGCTCGTCAACGGCGATTTGCATACAGGTCAGCCAGGCGTCGCGCTCTGCCTCGTCAATATTGAGGTGGGCATGAGCCTGCGGGATAACAATTGGCCCATACTTTTTGGCAAAGAGCTTTTCACCACCCAACCAGCCACAGAGAAAGCGATACAGCTTATCCCGCGACACGGTGAGATCGTCAGGGTGCATGGCGCGGATGGTTTGCGCGGCTGGCAAGGTCTCCATCACCTGGTAAAAGCGGTCGACCAGTTTTTTGATGCCAGCGTCGCCGCCAGCGGCCTGGAAGGAGGCATCTGCAACACCGAAAGTTTCTGCCATTTCTGCGGCCCTCTGCGTTTTCGGAAACCAATTTTACGCGGTTGACACCCAATTTGGGTGGATATCAAGCGACTATTGCTTTAAAACGTTAGCCGGGGTTGAGTGTGGGGCACGTTGATAAATCACGAACTACCACGCTAATATCCCGGGTTCGTGTAACTTTGCCAGCACTGTGACCCTGGCGAATTACCGCAGGGCTAGTCAGCAAAGGTGCTCTCGGGAGCTTTTTGGGCCGGTGCGTACGAGGCCCACCAAGAGGTAGGGGATGTGCTCAATCACCAAACGCAGTGTACGGAAGTCCGGTCATTACTCGCTTTGCGTTGATGACAGCTTAGAATTGATGACAATGGACTCCCGGCTGCTATATGGTGAGGCCCTTGAGGCGACAGGTCGATAATAAGAGTCTCGCTGTAACACTAAAAATTTGATCGTTCCAAACTAACCAACCCAGCTCAAACCACAGGGGTAAGCTCATGTCACGCAAGCACGTTCTGGACGGCGTCAAGGTTCTCGACTTCTCACACTATGTTGCCGGGCCACACTGTACCCGGCTAATGGCCGAAGCCGGTGCCGATGTCATTAAGGTGGAGGCGCTGACCGGCGACTCATCCAGACAGCTGCCGGTGATCAGAGAGGGCCGTAGCGGCTATTTTATTCAGCACAACCGGGGCAAGCGTTGCATGAGCCTGGACCTGCGTCAAAAAGAGGCTCAGGACATTTGTCATGAACTGGCCAAACAGGTCGATGTCGTCATCGAAAATTTTACCCCCGGCGTCATGAAAAAGTACAACCTGGACTGGGCGTCGTTGCAAAAGGTGAATCCCGACCTGGTGATGTGCTCTATTTCCTGCCTCGGCCAGGAAGGCCCGCTGTCTAAATTCCCAGGTTTTGATTATATCGGCCAGGCCTATTCCGGCGTTATGGGTATGACTGGACAGATGGATGGCCCGCCGGCACTCTCGGGCATGGCTTTTGGCGATATTTCTACCGGCGCACACGCCTATGGAGCTATCGTCAGCGCGCTTTATCACCGAGCTAAAGGCGGTGGCGGCCAGTATCTGGACATGTCGCTGCTTGACTGTCTGTTCAGCTACCATGAGATGAACGTGCAGGTCTACGATGCTTCAGGTGGCGCGATGGTGCCCAGGCGCAGTGGCCATCAACACTCCTTTGTTGCGCCGCTGGGCCTGTTCAAATGTGGCGGACGCTATCTCATCATCGTCGCTATTGGGCCGCAATGGGTTAACCTGGCCAAGCTGCTGGGCAAGGAAGAGTGGCTCGACGACCCCCGTTTTGCCGATCCGGTAAGCCGCAACAACAACCGTGATGAAATTTCCGCGGCCATCGAGGCCTGGCTCGACTCTATCGGTGATGCCGAAAAGGCCGTGAAGATCCTGGTCGAGGACAACCATGTGCCCGCCGCGCCCGTGCTCGATGTACCCGAAGTCATGGAGCACCCCCACATGGTGCAGAGAGGCATTGTGCAAACCGTCACAGATCGCAAATTCGGCACCGTGAAAATCCCGGCATCGCCAATGAAATATTCACAGTTCCAGACGCCTCTGGAACTCCAGGCCAGCTCGCTGGGCGAACACAACGCGCAGGTGCTAAGCGAACAGCTCGGTTATAGCGCTGAGCGCATCGCCAGCCTCACCGCTGCCGGCGTATTGGGTTCGAAAGATATGTGAGCCGCGAAAGTGCGTTATCTAACTTAACTGCCGTAACCAGCTCGGCGGCCCGCTGATGACATGCCGTTCTGCTGAATAATGATAATTATCACAGGAGTGTGCAGTGCCCCCCCAACACATATTAAGCGGCATCAAGGTCGTTGACTTCACCCACTTTGTCGCTGGGCCACACTGCACCCGGCTATTAGCCCAGCACGGTGCAGAGGTCATCAAGGTTGAACCCCTGGACGGCGACCCTGCGCGCACCCTGCCGGTGGTCAAGGAGGGCCGCAGCGGCTGTTTTATCCAGCATAACATCGGTAAAAAAAATCTCTGCCTCGATCTGAAAAGACCCGAGGCTCAGCGTATTTGTCATGACCTGATAAGGAACGCAGATATTGTTGTTGAGAACTTCTCGCCGGGCGTCGCAAGACGCCTGAACCTGGACTGGGATGCCCTGCAACAGATCAACCCCGAGCTGATTATGTGCTCGATTTCCTGCCTTGGCCAAACCGGGCCGCTCGCGCATCTGCCTGGCTTCGATTACATCGGGCAGGCTTATTCGGGATTGATGTCGATCACTGGCGAGAAAGACGGCTACCCCGCCCTGTCGGGCACGGCTTTTGGCGACGTCTCTACCGGTGCCCATGCCTACGGCGCGATTGTCAGCGCCCTGTTCCAC
>JBFJZC010000345.1:0-3090 GCA_041622295.1 Porticoccaceae bacterium | reverse complement strand
CGGAATCGACCTGTTTTTCTCGGCGCACAGTTATCAGCATACGGGCGTGGTGGGTGCGCTGACATTTTTTGGGCAGCCCGGCGCTATTCGGGTGCTGCTTGATCTTGTGCTGATTGGTCTGTTTGGCGGTTTTTACATTGTTCCGCTGTACGCGATGGTACAGGTGCGCACCGACGAGACGAAACGCGCCCGCGTTATCGCCTTTAACAATATTCTTAACGCATTTTTTATGGTGATCTCCAGCCTGCTTGGCATCATCTTTCTGGGCGCGGTGGGCATCGATATTCCGACTTTTTTTCTGGTCATTGCTTTGATGAACATTGCCGTCGCGGTGTTTATTTTTCAGCAAGTGCCCGAATTTTCCATGCGCTTTCTAATCTGGCTGCTCAGCCACAGCATGTACCGCGTGGAGCATCGGGGGCTGGACAATATTCCCGAAACCGGCGCGGCATTAATTGCCAGTAACCATGTTAGCTATGTGGATGCGCTGCTTATTGCGGGCGCGGTGCGCAGGCCGGTTCGATTTGTTATGTACCGGCCGATATTTGATATACCGGTGCTCAATTTTATTTTTCGCACCGGCGGAGCAATCCCCATTTGCTCGCCAAAAGAAGATCAGGCTGTGTACGATGCAGCGATGGAAGCGATTGCACAGGGTCTCGCTAACGGCGATTTGCTCTGTATCTTCCCCGAAGGCAAATTGACCCGAGATGGTGAGCCAGATGAGTTCAAGTTGGGTATTGAGCGCATAATTGGGCGTACGCCAGCGCCGGTCATCCCGATGGCGTTGCAGGGCTTATGGGGCAGTTTTTTTAGCCACAGTGGGCCCGGCGTATTTAAAAACCCGTTTCGCCGTTTGAGGAGCCGCGTTGGTATTGTCGCCGCCGCGGCAGTAGCACCGAGCGCGTTATCCGCGTCGACCCTGCGCCAGCAAATTCTCGCCATGCGGGGCGCGCGCAGATAAAAGGTCAGGCGTGAACCTGACCGCAGCGATGCTAAGCCGAGCTATACCAAATAAACAATTGATTGGGGCATAACAAGACATGACATTATCGACGAGAATTTTACTGGGGATGGTGCTTGGCGTTGCCCTGGGCGCTCTGCTTAACGTGTTGTCTGCGGATGTGGGTGGCTTGACCGCTACCATCGCGACCTGGCTGGTTGATTCGGTGTTTGACGTGGTCGGCCAGATATTCGTGGCCTCACTCAAGTTGCTGGTGGTGCCGCTGGTCTTTGTATCGTTGGTCTGCGGCTCTAGCGCCATGGGCGTCAACGCTCGTATGGGCCAGATGGCCGTTAAAACATTGGGCCTCTACCTGATCACCACGGCGATCGCCGTTACTCTGGCCCTGGTTTTTGCCAACCTGATCAACCCCGGTATGGGTATCGAGCTCAGTTCCGCTGCCAGTTATGAGCCGGGTCCGGCGCCTTCTGTAAAAGAAGTCATTATCAATATATTTCCCACCAATCCGGTCAGGGCCATGGCCGAGGGTAATATGTTGCAAATCATTGTTTTCGCCATATTGATGGGCGTGGCTGTTACCCATAGCGGCGACAGAGGCAAGCAGGTGTTGAGCTTTTTTGAAAGCTTCAACGAGGTGGTCATGACCATGGTGTCTTTTCTTATGCACCTTGCGCCCTATGGAGTGTTCTGTCTGTTGGCGAAGCTGTTCAGTGAGCTGGGCATTACTGCCATTGCTGATCTCGCCAAATATTTTTTTACGGTAGTGCTGGTGTTGCTACTGCACGGTCTCGGCGTCTATACCTTGTTGTTTAAAGCGATAACCCGGCTCAGCCCGTGGACGTTGTTAAAGAATATCCGTCCAGCTATGTTGTTTGCCTTTAGTACGTCGTCCAGCAGCGCGACGGTGCCGGTTACCCTGAACGTCGCGGAGCGTCGCATTGGTATCGACAACTCTATAGCGTCTTTCACCGTGCCGCTGGGCGCTACCATCAATATGGATGGCACGGCGATCATGCAGGGCGTGGCCACCGTGTTTATTGCCCAGGCGTATGGCATTGATATAGCCATCGGCGGCTATGTGGCCGTGGTGTTGACCGCGACCCTGGCATCCATTGGCACCGCAGGGGTGCCGGGCGTAGGTCTGATCACGTTGTCGCTGGTGCTGCAGCAAGTTGGTCTGCCGGTAGAAGGTATCGCGCTGATTATTGGCGTCGATCGCCTGCTCGATATGATGCGTACAGCGGTCAATATTACTGGCGATTGTGTGGTGTCGACCATTGTCGCGCGTAGCGAAGGGTTGTTAAACGAAGACATCTTTTATGAAGTTTCGGATCGCGACGAATATGGGTCAGAGCGTGTATAGCTTCGCTTGTGCAAGCCAGCAGGGATAAAGCCGTAATTCCGGATGCGTCAGCGATAAATCTGTCCCCGACCAGTCCGTCGGCGTTGTCGTGCTTGCGACGACAGCCGGGCCGCTGTCAAAGATTCTTCACTAAAACGTCACCATTCAGCCACAGCAACAGCATAGCCTCTGCGTAGGCCCAGATTCTGCGTGTCTGGGGCAGGGATATTTTGAGCGTCTGCTAAGCGAACTGGAGGTACCACCCATGCGCAACAAATTTCGAGTGATTATGCTGGCTATAACCGTGTCTGCCACGGCGGCGGCGGCATCGACAGTTATGGCTCATGAATCCGATAGCGGCGTGTTTGGTTTTACACCGATTGCCGCCTCTGCCGACCATGCGAGCTGGAACCCGGCTGCGCCCTGGGTAATTCCTGCAGGCTTTAGCCAGAGAGTGGTGTCTGACGAAACCGCCCTGAATATTTATGGCGACGGCATTAATGATTGGCACGATATGAACACCGTTAATGAAAGCGGCAGAATGGCGGGACGCTATTTGTATCGCACCCATGAAGTCCGCTGCGGCGCGCCCTGGGTGCCCTTTCCGGATTGCCAAACATACCCGGGTGGTGCGGTCTCTGTTGTCGATCTGCAAACCGGCGCGGCGTCGATACTTGCCCAGGATCCCAGTTACCAGGCCCTCGACGGAATTCGCTGGACCCCCTGGAGAACGTTGTTGTTTGCGGAAGAAATAACCGGAGGACGACTCTTTGAAATTGTGCTG
>JBFJZC010000344.1:0-3091 GCA_041622295.1 Porticoccaceae bacterium | reverse complement strand
GAAGTGACTTTTGGTGCGGTGATATCCGACGCACAAACCCACGAAAAGCACATTGTTGGCGACCCCAAAATCGTTCCCCGGGCGGTTGCCCTTGACCCGGCATTAATCACTGGTCTGCCAGCGCCCATTACCGCCGCAACCGGCATGGATGCACTGACCCATGCGATAGAAGCATACGTGAGTACCTGGGCCGCGCCGCAGCACGACGCCTACGCCGTAATGGCCGTCAAAATGATTTTTAAAAGCTTACCCATTGCCTATGCCAACGGCGCTGATCTTCAGGCCAGGGAGCAGATGTCGATTGCGGCTTACTATGCGGGCCTGGCCATCAATGGTGCCGCCGTGGGTAATGTTCATGCCATCGCTCACCAGCTCGGCGCCTGGTACGGTACGCCACATGGTTTGGCCAATGCGCTGGTTATGCCGCGCGTACTGCGGTTCTCCAAAGATGCGATGTCACCCCGCCTCGCCGAACTGGCGGACCTGTTGGCGCTCGGCGAGACATCAGACTCGGTGAACGTAAAGGCCGCTAATTTTATTAAGGCTGTGGAGGATCTCAATCAGACATTGGGCATTGGGAATAAACTCCCAGCCATCCAGCAGGAGGATATTGCAGCGATTGCCACACGGGCGGTTAAGGAAGGTGCCGGCTATCCGGTACCCCAACTAATGGATCAGGACGAGTGTGAAACTATTATTCGCGCTTTAAGTGATTGAGATAGTCTGGCCGCGCAGTGCGGCAGCTAGCGCCAGGCCTGCAGCGCTCTGCAACGGTGCTCTGCAGTGCACGTTAGTATTTGTATTTGAAATTTGAGTTAAAGAAGGAGGTTGGGGCACGCAGTGCCGGGCAATGGACGATTTCTCCGATCGGCAGATTATTGACTGCTGGCAACAGAATGTTGAGCCGTGGGTCGCGGCAGTTCGTGAAGGCCAAATTGAAAGCAGGTTGAAAGTAACCAATCAGGCCATTATCGCGGCTGTCCTGGCGCGCGAGCCGGCAACGGTTCTTGATGTCGGCTGTGGCGAGGGATGGCTGGTCAGAGAATTAGCAAAAGCGAGGATTGATTCCCTGGGTGTAGATGTTGTGCCAGGGTTTATTGCCTGCGCACAGCAGGCTGGGGGCGGTCGCTTTAAGGCACTGTCTTATGAAGAGTTATCACCCCACACCCTCAACGAACAATTTGATGCTTTAGTGTGTAATTTTTCTCTGCTTGGCAAGGCGTCGGTTAACCATCTGTTCCGGCAGGCGCCATCCCTGTTGACGCGGGGTGGTGCATTGATCGTTCAAACCGTTCATCCCATCGCAGCCTGTGGCGATGCGAGCTACGAGGACGGTTGGCGGCCAGGCTCGTGGGCGGGTTTTAGTGACCGCTTCAAAGCGCCGGCACCCTGGTATTTTCGCACCCTGGCAAGTTGGCAGACCCTGTTTCACGATAACGGTTTTACCGTTAGTGAAATGCTCGAACCCCTGCTTCCTGCAACAAATACCCCGGCATCAGTGTTATTCATCGGGACATTAGCCGCTCGATAAAACGGCTTTCTAAGCAGTGCTGGAGGTCAAATAAATTTATGGCAGTTTTATTCTTTGTTGCTGGTTTGGTGCTACTTGTCGTCGGCGCGGAAGCGTTGGTTAGAGGTTCCTCCCGGCTGGCCGCTGCGCTGGGTATTTCACCCTTGGTTATCGGGCTGACGGTCGTGGCCTTTGGCACCAGCTCACCTGAGTTTGCGGTGAGCATCAAGTCGGTAATGGCAGGGCAGGCGGATATGGCTGTGGGTAACGTCGTGGGCAGCAATATCTTTAATGTGCTGCTTATTCTCGGGTTGTCCGCGCTGATTGCGCCCCTGGTTGTATCGCAACAATTGATACGGCTGGACGTACCGTTAATGATTGCTGTTTCGGTGCTCGCGCTGGTGTTGGGGCTTGATGGGGTGTTTGACAGAACAGATGGAATGTTACTTTTTAGCGGGCTTGTGGGGTATATCGGATTCCTGATTTATCAAAGTCGTAAGGAAAGTGCGGAAGTAAAAAATGAATACGCGCGGGAGTTTGGCCAGCGTGCGAATGATGCGAACGAACCGGGGCAGGGTCCCAGTGCGCGATCTGTCTGGCCAATCAATATTGGCTTCGTGATCGGCGGTCTCGTGTTGCTGGTTCTGGGGTCTCGATGGCTGGTCGAGAGTGCTGTGACATTTGCCCAGTATTTGGGGGTTAGTGAGTTAGTGATTGGTCTGACCATTGTCGCCGCGGGTACATCCTTGCCCGAGTTGGTGACCTCTATCATTGCCAGTATTCGCGGTGAACGCGATATTGCGGTCGGCAATGTCATTGGCAGTAACCTTTTTAATATAATGGGCGTACTGGGCCTGTCCAGTATGGTAGCCCCCGCAGGTGTCGGGGTTTCCGCCGCTGTTATCGGTTTTGATCTGCCTATCATGATTGTTGTCGCTTTTGCCTGCCTGCCGATTTTCTTTACAGGGGGCGTAATTAGCCGGCTTGAGGGCGCGCTGTTGCTGGGCTATTACCTTGCCTACAGCCTGTACCTGGTTTTGGCGACGAGTCACCACGACGCTTTACCAATGTTTAGCGTCGTGATGTTGTACTTTGCCATACCGCTAACGTTGGGGACCCTGATACTTATTTCGGTAAGAGCTTTACGTAAGCCTCCGCGTATAGGTAATGCGTAAGCCCATCGCGGATGATGTATGTCAGGTCGGGGTCCGCAGCCCCGCTTTCAGGCGTGGACCTATGCGGCACTGGGAGCTATGTGGCATAGATTGGTCAGCGGCGGATTTTTCAGACGGCAAACTTTCAGCAGTGGAGTATGCGTTTAATTGAGTGGAATCCTGGACTCGGTGACAGAACGCCCCGGCCCCGTTTCGTTTCGGACAGCCCTGAGCTACTGGTTAAAACTTGGGTTTATCAGTTTTGGTGGGCCAGCGGGCCAGATCAGCATGATGCATCAGGAGCTGGTAGAGAAGCGTCGATGGATTTCGGAACGTCGGTTTTTACACGCACTTAATTACACCATGGCCCTGCCGGGGCCGGAAGCACAACAGCTGGCCACCTATATCGGTTGGCTGATGCATGGCG
>JBFJZC010000343.1:0-3115 GCA_041622295.1 Porticoccaceae bacterium | reverse complement strand
GCCAACCTGGCGGCGCAGGCGCTTTTGCAGTTTATTTAATTCAAGACGATCCTTACGAATCTGCGGCGCGGACATAATCAGCATTCAGTTGACGACGGGGCGCTATTGTAAGGGCTTCACGCCAAACAAACCAAGACGAAAAAAGGCAGCGCCCTGAACGACACTGCCCTTCTTCTGGACGGAATCCCTCAGGGGGAATTAATCGCCCAGTCGTAGTTATATTTAATTTCGCCAGTAAAACCGAGAAGGTAGAGTGCTTTGCGATCTTCGGCGTAATGGGCAAACACTTTAAGTAAGGTCTTTTTGTCACCGGCAAAATCTTGCTCATACCAGTCAAATATACTCGATGCCTGAAGCTGCCCGTTCTCCAGCAGCAATCCACGGCGATGATTGACGAAGTCTGAACCCACTTTCTTTAACAACACTCTACTGTTGGCAACCGTGAAAGCGGCTGGCTGAAGATTGGGGCAACCGAGGCTCGCGCCGACCAAACCAAAATGCACCTTGTGGTCTTTCCATATGGGTCGCAGGATGCGGTGTTCAATGTCATTGAGGGACAGCTTTTTACCTGCCACCTTAACCAGAGGCTCATCCCAGGGGCCAGAAGGGCCGGTCTTTGCTGAAATATCCTGGATACTGGCAACTGGGTAATGATCGAGAACCAGATTAATGGTCAGTGCGTTATACAGGTTCAGCCAGTAAATTTTCTGTTCATCGCGGCTGTAGGCCCGCGGATCGATTTTTGCGGTACGGTCAATGTAGTCTTTCAGTTTGCGCTTGTCCTGACTGGTTACATCGCCGTAACGAAACCGGTTAATCCCAGACGGATGGTTGGCAACCACATAGGTGCTCAATATGAAGTCGAGACCACCATGATCAATCGTGGCCGCATTACTGTCTTTGCTCTGATCCCAGAAGGCCCAGTAACTAGCCTGGGGCATAGCCAGCGCTGCGCCGCTGATCAACCAGACACCTACCAATAGCAGGCGAACTAAACGCTGTAACGGCATAACGCTTCCTCTTTCCGTCCTCAATGCAACAAAGTTATTTTACTGAGAGTGATTTTCATGCACCCCGCTGCCACAAACCATAAATGACTTAACGCCTTTTCGCCAGACACCTATGTCTCAAAAACCGCCAGTTCAATAACTTCTTTACCCAAAACCGACAGTCTATCGAGAGATTTTCATTGTTTTCGTGGACCAACGTGGCGACACTTTACTATAGGTTCTTCCAAAAGAGAACAATGACTTATATGAATATTCGAAAGCTATTTATCAACTAATGGCGTCCTTGTTAATTCAGCGGCGCCTGGCATACAATGCGAATATCTTTTTCTGTGACACGGCGCCCATGAAACCGTTAAGTATTGCTCAAATTCGCGCCATTGACGAACAACACATTTGGCACCCCTACGCGTCAGTTACCCAGCCGTTACCGGTTTACAGCGTTGCCAGCGCAGCGGGCGTACGTCTGCGACTGTCTGACGGCACCGAACTTATCGATGGCATGTCCTCGTGGTGGTGTGCCATTCACGGCTATAACCACCCGGGACTTAATAGCGCAATAAGCGCCCAGCTTGAAAAAATGGCTCATGTCATGTTTGGCGGCCTGACCCATGAGCCTGCTGCGCAACTGGCAAAACGTCTTGTAGACCTGACACCGCAAGCCCTGGACAAGGTTTTTTTTAGTGATTCCGGCTCAGTCAGTGTCGAGGTGGCCCTTAAGATGGCCCTACAGTACTGGCAGTCCCTCGGCCGCACCGGCAAAACTCGCTTTCTGGCCCTGCAAAATGCCTATCACGGTGATACTTTTGCCGCTATGTCGGTCTGTGATCCAGATACGGGCATGCACCACCTATTTCGCGATGTGCTCACCCAGCAGATCTTTACAGAAGCACCCCGCTGCGCCTTTGACGACCCGTGGGATGCCGCATGCCTGGCCGATTTCGAAATTAAAATTAGCCAACATGCCGAACAGCTTGCTGCGGTCATCATTGAGCCTGTGGTTCAGGGTGCCGGCGGTATGCGCTTTTACTCCCCACAGTATCTCAAAGGCGTTCGCGAGTTGTGTGATCGCTACGATGTGCTGCTAATCGCCGATGAAATCGCCACGGGCTTCGGTCGCACCGGTAAGCTATTTGCCTGTGAGTGGGCCTCTATCACTCCAGATATTATATGTCTGGGCAAGGCGCTAACCGGCGGCTACATGACACTGGCGGCTACGTTGTGCACCACAAAGGTCAGCGACGGGATATGCCACGGTGAAGCGGGCGTGTTTATGCACGGCCCAACCTTTATGGCCAATCCACTGGCTTGCGCTGTGGCCAATGCCAGCATCGATTTATTGCTTGCCTCGCCCTGGCAGGAACACATCGGCCGTATCGAAAAGCAATTGAACGAGGGGCTAGCACCCTGCACCATGTTCCCTGCGGTGGCTGACGTGCGGGTTCTCGGTGCCATCGGTGTTGTGGAAATGAACGCGCCGGTGAACATGGCAGTTCTGCAAAAACAGTTTGTCGACGCTGGCGTCTGGTTGCGACCGTTTGGCAAGTTGATCTACGTGATGCCGCCCTACGTTATCGATGCAACCGACCTGGAACAGCTCACCCGGTCGATGGTTGAGGTGATCAGCAAATTACCCGGATAGTTTTTTTCCGGCACGCCCCAGGATGATCCATATCTTGCAAAACGGCCGGATAAACGCACAAACCGGAATGAGCAGTTTTTCAGATAGCATCGGGGGACAGCTGTCGAAACTAACCAAGCGGACTGATGCCTACAGCGCGACGAAGCTTTTCTATAAATGGCTGACTGTGTTGCCGAGCCCGCAACGCACCCGCCTGCAAAACAGTCTCGACGTACTGAGGCGTACTCATCAGCTCCTCATAACGTTGCCGCGCTGGCACCAGTTCAGCGTTGACCAGTTCAAACAGGCGCTTCTTGGCTTCTCCCCAGGCTATGCCGTTAGCAAACTCCGCACGCATAGCATCAGTTTGTTCATCGCTGGCAAAGGCTCGCCATATTTGAAAAACAGCTGAAGAATCCGGATCTTTTGGCTGACCCGGTTCCAGCAAATTGGTCCTGATTTTATTGATGTGTTTTTGCAGTTGTTT
>JBFJZC010000342.1:0-3115 GCA_041622295.1 Porticoccaceae bacterium | reverse complement strand
GATGCGCAACGTGCCCAGATTGCCATCGTAAAAGGACAGGTTCGTGAGATGCGCACCCGAATCATTAAAGCCAGGCAAGGCGTTTTTATCAAACAAGATTTGCTCGACGATATCTTCGTTGGTGTTGGCAACGTCAAACCACCAGCGAAAACCTGTGTCATACAAGCGCATGCACTGTAACCAGAACTCGCGAGGAAGGACTGCCTCTTTCGGGAATTTGGCGAATTCGGCTGCCTCCGCTTCACACTTGGCACCGCTTTTACCACCACTGTTGATATAAGTCGTCAGCCGCGCTAATACCTCAGCCAGTGTATCGCCGTCCCAGCTCGGTACCGCACTGTCCTGAAACGTCATTTTGGAAAAATTCATTTGAAAAGTGGCCTGATCCTTATTACCGCCTAGCTTGGTCAGGTTAGCGTTCGCAACAGTCATCTTCGCCCAGTCGCCTTTGAAACGCTCTAACCACTCAGGGTTGTTGAGCAATGCGAGGCGCGCTTCTGGCTGGTCGGTTTCGCAGGCAATGATTTCGCGGGTTGATTCCAGCTCTTCAAATACCGGCGAGATCATGCCATCGGACCACATCCGAAAACTACCGCCGAGGGCCTGGAAATGGATGTCGCCTTTAAACAATTTTGAGTTGATAACGCTGCCAAGCTTGAGCATTTTCTGCCAAATGCCCGGCACTGACACAAAATCGATCGCAGTCAATGCCGAAATTTTCAGTGCCTTGCCGCGGAAACGACCCGCAGACCAGAAGTAACGCTTGAGGGTGCGTAACATTTTCTCCCCGTCAGGGTTGGTCTGCCACACGCCGCCGTGTTTGCGAACGATCTCAACACATGGTCGCAACTCATCACATTCGGCAAAGTGACTGGGAATTCGCTGATTTTTATTGGGATCGTTTGCCAGATAGTGAAAAACAATTTGGTCAGTAGACAGGCCCATATACCCTTGCTTCATGCAATCTTCCATAATCGCCAGCATTTTTTTGCGCTCTTCCTTATTGGACGGGCGCGTGATGGATGCCTCTGTACCCATCACTTCGATACGCAGCATGGAATGCGGGACGAAAGCCGCCACATTGGGACCCAGCGGAATATTACTGAAGTGATCGAGGTAATCTTTGGTATTGTTCCAGGTGATTTTTTCAATGCACTTCGACAATACACTCTTGGGCATGTTTTCCACCCGCGTAAAACAGTCGAGAATGGGGTCTTCATTGCCCTTCTGCTGGGTGCCAAACGCCACACCCAACGAACAGTTGCCCACCAGCACCGTCGTCGAGCCGTGCCGCACAGCCTCGCCCAGACCAGGGTTAACTTCTACTTCAAGGTCGAGATGGGTATGAATATCCAACATACCCGGCATCAACCACTTGCCGTCAGCGTCTACAGTTTCTCCCACCTGACCCACATTGAGATCGGCACCCCGTGCCAGAACCTTGCCATTGAGGATGGCGACATCCTCTACCACCGGCATTTTGCCACTGCCGTCAAACACCAGTGCATTTTTGATTAAAGTGTCGCAACTATTGAGTTGTGCCATAAGTCCGCCATCAAGCTAGGAATTCAACGCCCAATTTTGCCGCAATCAGTTGACACAAATCAAGCGGTGTTACCTACTAGTAACAGTTTTTTCTGACCAGTTAAAATCACTGCCCCCCAGGTCACTGCGTTTCGCGGCTACCAAAACGGTTCGCCAGCGACTATTGGTTTGCTTATTATCTGCCGTTGTTCTACCCACGCCGCCAGCGGGTACCTTCGCGAGAGTCTTCTAATACAACCCCCTGCTCCGATAATTGCTCGCGAATCACATCGGCATGGGCATAGTTTTTATCCGCCTTGGCCTGCTCTCTCTCGCTGATCAGTGCGTCGATATCGCTGTCGCTGATTTCTCCACGCACAGCAGTACCCTGAAAAAAGCTTTCGGGGTCGGCATCAAGCAGACCCAGTATTCCGCCCAGGGTCTTTAACTCCGCGGCCAGATTGCGTGCTGCGGGTTTTTGCTCCCGCACGGCTGTGTTCAATTCTCGAACCAGGTCGTACATGACGGAAAACGCTTCACGGGTATTGAAATCATCATTCATGACATCAATGAAGCGTTGGTAATAGACGCTTCCTGTCAGCTTGCCAGGCTCTGCTGGCGACACATCGGCAAAATCCCTTAAGGCCTGGTAAAATCGCTCCAGACCTAAACGAGCTTCAATGAGGTTCTCTTCGGAATAGCTAATCGGGCTGCGATAATGGCTGGATAGCAAAAAATAGCGCACCACTTCCGGATGATATTTAGCCAGCACTTCGCGAATGGTGAAAAAATTATTCAGGGATTTAGACATTTTTTCATCGTCTACTCGCACCGCGCCGGCGTGCATCCAGTAATGGGCAAAGGGCTTACCTGTTGCGGCCTCACTTTGGGCAATCTCGTTTTCGTGATGAGGGAATGGTAAATCTGGGCCGCCACCGTGAATATCAAAGGTCTCGCCGAGCAGGCAGGTCGACATCGCTGAACATTCGATATGCCAACCCGGACGACCCCTGCCCCAAATGGAGTCCCAGCCAACCTCATCAGCCCTGGCCGCCTTCCACAGGGCAAAATCCCGTGGGTCTTCTTTGACATCACTGGGATCGACACGCGCGCCGGCCAGCAATTCATCAGGGTTTTTGTTGCTGAGTTTGCCGTATTCGGGGAAACGCCTGATCCGGTAGTAAACGTCGCCATTCTCTGCCCGATAGGCGTAATGATTGTCCACGAGTGTCTGCACCATACTGACGATGTCGTCAATGTGGCCGGTAGCGCGAGGCTCACTGTCTGGCGGCAACACACCTAAAGCACGTTCATCGAGGTGCATGGCTTCGATCATGCGCGCCGTGAGGCTGGTGTACTCTTCATTGTTCTCAGCCGCGCGACGCAGGATTTTGTCGTCAATGTCAGTAATATTGCGAACATAGTTGACCTCCCACGACTGGCTGCGCAGGTAGCGGGTAATCGCGTCAAATGCCACCAATACCCGAGCGTGACCAATATGGCAGTAGTCGTATACGGTAATGCCGCAGACATACATGCCGATATTGCCCGCGTTGAGCGGTCGAAATACTTCCTTTTTACGGGTAAGCGT
>JBFJZC010000341.1:0-3116 GCA_041622295.1 Porticoccaceae bacterium | reverse complement strand
TTGTTCCAGTGTTGTCTGACGGGTTTCCAGTGTTTCGACCTGGTCAGGCAAGCTGTCCAGCTCTCGTTGATCCTTGTAGGAAAGTCTGCTTTTACTTGTAACAACGTTGCTAGCAGGGTTTGCTGAGGTTTCGGTTGTCGATGTAGCTGGGCTGGTTTCCCGAGTTACTTTTGTCATCGCATCGCTTTTGTCGCTCGTGGCCCGCGCCGTTAATGTGCCGCCTTTTTGTAACCAGTCGGTGTAACCGCCGACGGATTGGGTGATACGGCCATTACCTTCAAATGCGTAAATTTGCGTAACAGTGTTATCCATGAACTCGCGGTCGTGGCTTACCAGTAACAGTGTGCCATCAAATTCCAGCAGAATTTCTTCCAGTAGCTCAAGGGTTTCGATATCGAGATCGTTGGTTGGTTCATCAAGTACCAGCACGTTGGCGGGTTTGCTGAACAGTTTGGCCAGGATGGCGCGGTTCTGTTCGCCGCCTGACAAGGTGGAGACAGGTTGGCGTACGCGTTCTGGGCTGAACAAAAAGTCGCTTAAATAACTGATGCCATGGCGCCTTCTGCCGTTTATTTCAATAAATTCCTGACCGCCACATACGTTGTCGATGAGGTTTTTGTTCTGATCAAGCTGATTGCGTAACTGATCAAAGTACGCAATTTCCAGCTTCGTGCCGAGCTTGACCGTGCCCTGGTGCGCTTCAATTTCACCGAGTAATATTTTTAACAGGGTTGATTTGCCCGCACCGTTTGCGCCGACAAGGCCAATACGGTCGCCGCGGACGATGCGCGTGGAGAAGTTGTTGATCACCGTTTTGCCATCGTAAATTTGTGTAACGTGCTCTGTCTCCACAACCATTTTGCCCGAGCGATCGGCGCTCTCAATGCGGAAGTCGGCTTTGCCTTGTCGGTTAACCCGTTGCGCGTGTTGTTCGCGCAGGGCCTTGAGTTCCCGAACCCGGCCTTCATTGCGGGTTCTGCGCGCCTTGATGCCCTGGCGAATCCAGACTTCTTCCTCCGCCAGCTTTTTGTCGAAGAGGGCATTAGCTCTTTCCTCGGAGGCCCATTGCTCGGCGCGCCAGGTAAGGAAAGTTCTGTAATCCCCATTCCAGGGATGCAACGCGCCACGATCCAGTTCGGCAATCTGATTAGCAACCTGTTGCAGAAAAGCCCTGTCGTGGGTGACCAGAATCAGCGCGCCACGAAATTGTTGCAGGGCCTGCTCAAGCCACTCGATTGCCGGGATGTCGAGATGGTTGGTTGGTTCGTCGAGCAATAATATATCCGGATCGGACACCAGGGCTCGAGCCAGGGCGACCCGTCTGCGCCAACCGCCGGAAAGGGAAGCCATAAGTGCTTCAGCCGGTAACGATAGCTGACTGATGATGGTTTCAACTTTTTGCTGGAGTTGCCAGCCGTCGTTATCTTCCAGTTGCTGTTGGACTCGGCCCATGGCCGCGATATCACCGTCGTTGATAGCCCTGTGATAAGCGTTGATCAGTTCGCCGACTTCTGCAAGGCCACTGGCAACGATTTCATATACGCTTTGGTTATCGGCTGTGGGCAGGGATTGATCCAACCAGGAAATAACCGTTCCCGGGCGTTGCCAGCGTTCCCCGCTATCGCCCTGAATCTGGTTGGCAATGACCTTTAGGAAGGTGGTTTTACCTTCGCCATTGCGACCGAGCAGGCCAATTCTGTCACCTTTGCGGAGCGTGAAATTAACAGAATTGAGAATGTCTCTGGATCCGAAATGCAGAGAGAAATTGTCTAAGCGTAACAGGGGCATATAGGTAGCAGTGAATAGTGAGCTGTTTGATTGGGTGGCGTCGATCGGGCGGCCATCTTACAGTATTTGCTGGCGGAAAGGCGTTGATTGTCTAGTCAGCAGAAAAGCATATATCACCGTAATAGCTAAGCGCCGTAGCGCTGGCATTGTCGGTGTCGGTCATCACGGCGACGGCATCTATATATCTGATTTTGCGACCAAAAACTCTCATTAGGTCTTCAAAAACATTTCGTTTTTCTATGACCCACGATCCTGGCGGGGTATCTCCAGACCGCAGGGCCAGCATCATGGCGTGTTCCCCGGCAAACGGGTTTGGCCAAAGTTGACCAGCGGGCTCGTTGCTCGCCCACACATAGTTAAGCGCTCTGGTGTTCCAGAAGAGAATGCCGTCCTTTGCCACCACGTAAAGCCGCGCGGCAAAGTCGTCGCCAGATCGTTCTCGCTCGCGGTCATTAGCCAGGGGCTGATCTATACGCCAGCGCCAGTTTAGAACCGGCGTTGAATACAGGTCGACTTTTTGTTTAGTGATCAGACCCGATGCTGCTCGTCGGCTACGGGCACGCAGCACACTGACGCCATCGATGTTCGTTAAGTCGTATTCGGTATGCCCGGAAAATTTGGTTTCCTGCCAATTCCGTAAAACGCCATTCGAAAAATCCCCAATGACGAGCAATTTCTCGGCGCTGATAAAATCGCATGCCGCCACAAGAGAAGGCTGAAACAGCATAACAAGCGTATAAGGCGCAAAAAATCTGCCGAAGAATGTCAAATATTTTGATACGGACAACATTTTTCTTGGCGTCATTTTATGGGATCGGCTTTTGGGCAGTTTCGCTGACGTAAAAGTTACCTGAATGATCTGGGCGGTGTATTTTACATTACCTTTCGACGACAGACGTGTAGGGGAGAAAAGTTTGTCCAGGTTGTTACGTCTCGCCGCTGAGAGCGCAGTATTTTCAAAAATACGCGGGGATTCTATATGGTGACTTTCACGATGGGTGCGACGGTACATGTTGTGCTGGCAATGCCCGCAGCTATGCGTGCAGGGTTGAATTTTAATGAGCTTGCTTTCGTTTAGAAACAGCTATACTTGCTTTCGTGGGAGACAGAGGTTTGTATATAAAAGTCCCGGTAGAGGCGAGGCGCATAGCGGCCAGAAAACCTGCGTTAGTTACTCCAGGCTCGGGAAAACTGGATGCGGTGACTTTAAAGAAAGCGTTAACTACCGGTTTACAATGCCAATTTTTGTTATAGAATATTGAAAGCTTGCAAATACGGCTTGCCCTATGGCCACCATAATGATCTCTCCTACAGTTGGTCCTTGTTTC
>JBFJZC010000340.1:0-3117 GCA_041622295.1 Porticoccaceae bacterium | reverse complement strand
TTGCGGCAGTATTTTCCCAAGGGCAGCGACTTCAGCAAGCTGACCGTGGAAGCGGTTAATCGAGTGGTTGCGAAGATCAATTTACGCCCACGCAAACGCCTGGGCTGGAAGACGCCGTACGAAGTATATGCAGGGGTGAGCGTTGCACTTATGAGTTCGATTCAGGCTGGTAATTGCCATCATTATTGATATTTAACATCAGTCGTGGTGATTATCTATAGCGTGTCAAGCTGCTATAATTTATTTCAAGCGAATAGTCGGATTGCCAGTATTAGCGAAACGCTAGCGATCTGTGTACTTCAGCTTACTTTGGTTTATTTTGGCCCGCCCGCGTGCGGGCCTTTTTTCGCCGAAATATTTGTCGGCCGAATAAGCGACTGACGCGAGTACCGCGCCACGTCATTGAATTGGGGCAAGGAAGTGACGTGGTGATAATTGCAAAAATCTGAAAGGAGAACTGAAGGGAGATGCCGGGGTATGTTCAAACCTCGCCGAGAATAATAGACTCAATGCAACTCATCGGAGGCAGTAGTGCTTCAGCAATGGCAAGCGCTTTGGGTGTTGGACGCATCCCTTTGCCAAGACGCACAAACAGTGGGTCGTCGAAACGCAGTCGCAGTCGTGCCAGCGACCCACTGACTGCGGGTTGCCGGACTTGTAGATATTTGGCGGACGCAGAAACACTACATTCGCGAAACAACACCAAAAAAGTGACCATCAAGTTTAGGTCAAAATTAAGAAAATTTTGTTCGTTGAATTTTATGACACTGTCTGTCATGTGGATGGAGTCACAAAACTATTGAAATCAATACGGTGGACTTCATACGCAGTCAATAGTTTCATGAAATAATTCATTGCCGGTTGTTTGAAGTGTTCTTCCATGGCAAGCCTCGACTCCCAATAGCCAGTGATGATCCACAGGCCGACATTGGTATGGCTGTGCCCGACGCTATACAAAAGACATCCCGGCAAACCCCCTAAAGTTTTTACGGTCATGGAGAGTGAAGTTGCCAGGTCATTTGAGTCTTCATGGTGTGCGTAAATCTGGACCGTGTTGATTGCAACTGCAAGCATGGCAGAACCTCCTGGAGCAAAGGTATCAGAAGCGAACATTTCAGCGAGGAGAGGTTGGCGCCTTATATTGGTGTCGACGGCATGAAATGCTTGAGTTATAAAAAGGCATATACATCTCCTAGGTAGATTTCCCGAGTGAATATTCAGCTGATTTAATAAATCAATAGCCAATCAGCTGGGCTTTCAACCAAATTAGTTGCCGCGTCGAGAGATGGGGTACTCAATAAAACGTCGACTCATTCGCCATGTGTGGTGCGTGCGAAGCGGCATTTTGAGCATTGAAGCCAAAATAACTTACATCTGGCACAAGGAACTGCCACCTTTACGTCAGCTTCAGTGCATGATTGCGATGTAAATTATGGGTTCAGTTCGCTGATCAATAAACGACGACAAGTGAAACACTTCGTAGCGCTGGAGGCGACAATGATTGAACGTACCGACATTTCCCTTCCTGATATCGTGAAGTTCACGGCCGTTGCCCAAACGGGTAGTTTCACACGCGCCGCTGAAGGTCTGGGGACCAATAAATCGAACGTAGGCAAGGCGGTACAACGCCTCGAGGCGCGGCTCGGTACCCAGCTATTCCAGCGAACCACCCGTGCCGTTCGTCTCACTGAGGATGGCGAAACCTATTTGTTGGGAGCGCTGGCGGCGCTGGAGGGGCTTCGCGACGTGGAGCAAGCCTTGACTGCCCGACTTCACGAACCGATTGGCCGCGTACGGTTGAATCTACCGGCGAGTATCGGCCGCCTGCTGCTGCCAACTTTCGTTACGCTCAGAGAGTGCTATCCCAAGTTGACACTTGAACTGGCAAACACTGACCGGATGTCCGACCCCGTTGCCGATGGCTGGGACATAGTGGTACGCATTGGCGAGCTACCGGCCGATAGTGAAATGACGGTACGGAAACTTTGCGACACGCGATTCGGACTTTATGCTTCCCCGCAATACCTCGTGCGCCGAGGATCGGTGAAAAACTTGGGTGAACTGGTCAACCACGATGCAATCATCTTCCGCGGTTGGGCAGGGCGACTGCGTCCCTGGACGGTGTTCGATGGCGATCACATTCGAAATATCGCGCCCGAACCGGCGCTGGTCATGTCCGATACGCAGGTGATGATAGACGCGTTGGTGGAGGGACTGGGTGTTGGCCAGATGCTGGACCGGATGGCTCAACCCTATGTGGATAATGGAACGCTTATCCATGTGTTGCCTGCTGCCGATACCCCCGGCTTGCCTGTTCACGCTTTGATTCCGCTGGGTCAGAAGATGGCAGCGAAAACTCGCGTGGTACTCAATCATTTGTCCGATAGCCTGAGACAGGCTGCAACCTGATCCTAGTGTGTTGTTCGTGAAATAAATTTCTTCATGTCCGTACTACACTTCAGGTGCCATTCCATCATCGGCGCCACGGAGAAGCGGCGGGAGAGGGGCGGGTGGTCTTGGCGCGAAGTGTCGAGGCGATCGTGGGACATCGTGGTGGTCTTGTTTCAGCAGGCTCGGGAGGTCGCGTTACGGGTGTTCGGCAAGCTGCCTGAGCGCCGCACGGATAACGGGTGGCGATTTTATCAGGAATGTGCGCTTGGCGAGCAGGGCATGTAGGCAGGTCTGTTGACTGATCCGCCACATCGCCGCGAGGTCGTACATTCTATGAGAGATCGCCCGTCGTCCAGACGCCGCGCTGTCGCGCAGCAAATTTGAGGCAATCGTGCCTGTCTGTTGTGGGCACACGTAGGGCGGGTGAAACCCGCATTGCCTATCCTGCATTCGCCCACCCCGCGGGTTGCACCCGCCCTACGGGTAGATGGGGTCGTCGGCGGATGCGGAAAGTCGCGCGGTCGGTGGGGTGGCAAACCTGGCGTCGCCGGAGAGGTCGCCAGCTCATTCGCTCGGATTTTGTGCGGTTACAGCTACTTCCAAAGCACTATTGCCCTTCAATCACCTTGTGTTCGATGCTGAAGTGCCGAAACCTGCCAGAGCCGAGCCTCGTTATGCCTGCCGCCTGCAACGTCCTACCCGTCAAGGTTACCCAGCCCGAGTGTC
>JBFJZC010000339.1:0-3130 GCA_041622295.1 Porticoccaceae bacterium | reverse complement strand
TTGATTCCACAAGCTGCGGTGTCTATTTGCTGGTCGTTTAGTCATCGTCCAGGCATCGTCTAGTAATTAGGGCCCACCTAGATGGGGCTCACCTAAATGGAGCCCGCCTAAGTCAATTTTTTACAAAACAAATATTCATCCGCGCCTGAAAGCCTATTTGATAACCGCGTCGGTAGTCTCGGTATTGCCCTGATTGTCTACCCAACTGACGGTCAGCTTGTTCCCTGCCAGCCCACCTTTAAAAGCGAATGCCAGATAGGGATCTTTTGACACCGCCGAACCAGTTTCGACATGAAATACGATTTTGTCCTGATACCTGGCGACAACTTCGGTGATGTAGTGTCCAGGAATCAGCTTGCCCGCATCATCTTTGCGCCTGCCGGTTTCCATAATATGGCTGATCAGCATTTTCACCTTGACGACTTCACCACTGTGTTTGGCTTTTACTTTCATAATTTAACTTCCCGAATCCCAGCTCTATTAACGCACGCTTTTAGCTATTAAGTTTTAACCTTAAAGTTTTAATCATTAACTATTGGCCGCTAACGTCATCTGTTAACCGCCGCAGCCACCGATGGTCACCTTGACTTCCTGCTGCGCCCGATAAAGCTTGCCCTGAGATTCCACAAGGGTAATCAGTTGGGAGGTTTCGCCCATCCTGATACGAATAGATACGTCAGCAATGCTGAGTGGCGACAGATGGAAGGACGCAGCGAGAGGGGCCGGATTTTTTTCAACAAATACACTGATACTGGTAACACCCTCCAGGCTGGTTGAAACACTGATGGGTACCACGGAACCGTTCTCGGCAATGGTTGGCGCTTTAAGCTTCACCGCGTCACTGTCTTCGATGGCAAGCCCCGGATAGCGCGCCGCAATTGCCTGATCAAGCGCTTCGGCAGCAAAAGCTTCTTTGTTCCAGCTTGCGAGGACCGCTCTCGGCAGGCTCGCGCAGATTGTTGCAAAAGCCAGGGTTTTGCCTAGTCGGCTAAAAAATTCTCTTCGGTTCATACTCATAACGGACTCCGGTTGTTACTTGGTCTCTGCGCTCTACTGCGTTCCAGTCTCTTGCTTCCAGCCTCTTACTTCCGGTCACAGGCTGTATAAAAAGTCGACCAGAAGATCAATCTCTTCAGTCGACAAAATGCCGTGCGCACCAAAGGGCGGCATCAGGGTTAAGGGGTTGTTAATTCTTGCATCGACTATCTGTGCGACCAGCTTATTTCTGTCGGGGAAACGAGCTTGCATGGCGACCAGCGGCGGCGCGGTGTTGCCGGCCAGTTCACCACCTTCAATGTGATGGCAGGCAAGACAGTTGCCTTTTTTACGATCAAAGGCGAGGGTTCGGCCAGCCTCGATCCTGGCTATCTTCTGTTCGGCAGGCAAAGCCTCTACGGATCCAGACTCTGCTGCCGCAGTCAGAATGACGCCGCCAAGCAGTGCCACGATGACACGGCTACACCACAATAATGCTTTGTTACTATTCTTCGGTGCCATCATGCCCCCTTACTTACCGCTGTGTTTGATCATGTAGTCAACGGCCTGCTTCACCTGCTGATCACTGAGTTGTGTATGCCCACCCTTTGCTGGCATCAATCCCGACTCGCCCTCGAAACCCTCAACGGCGTGCTGATAAAGTAAGTCGGTGCCCTTTGCAAGCCGCGCTAGCCACGCCTCACGATCACCAACAGCCGGGGCGCCAGCAATGCCGCTGCCGTGACACACCTGACACGCCTGCTGATAGGTCTTTTCTCCAGCGCTATCTTCTGCCCCAACGCTGGCCACCGCCGGTGCAGCGCTAGCCGGATTGTCCTCACCGTTTACACCGTCTGTGGGCGTAATGCCGGGAATGACTGTTTGAATTACCAGCGTCGAGGCATCAAGGCAGTTTTCCATACAGCGGGTATTGCTTGTGTCGGGACGATCATCAGTAATAAAACCGTCTTTGTTTGGCATCTGCACACTGGCCAGATTACTCTGATTGAGTACGAAGTCGTCCTCCACCAGATCGTTCAGATACAGCACATAAGCCGTGATAGCGTAGGCCTCCGTATTACTCAGGGACTGCGGCGCTGTAAAAGGCATGGCGCGGCGAATGTAATCAAACAAGGTACTGGCGTAGGGCCAATAGCTGCCCACTGTTTTATCAGGCCGCGCATCAGTCAGCGTGCCTTCGCCACCGGCTAATTTCGGCCAACGCCCCGCGCCCTCGCCAAACACACCATGACACGTTGCGCATTTTTCTTCGTAGAGTTGTTCACCATCCTCGACCGAGCCTTCACCCGCAGGCAGACCCAGGCCATCGGGCCGGACATCTATGTCCCACCCTGCCACCATCTGTGCGCTGACATCGCTACCCAGGTTGTAACGATGCGGGGCAATGGTTGACTCGGCCTTTACCTCGCCTGGATTGCTGGGCGTCTTATCCGCTTCAGCTACCTGGCTGGCGTCGCCACAACCGACTAACAAGCCACCGGCGAGCAATCCAGCAAGCACCGCCGCCCGGCTGCTCCCGCGTGTCATGGAGACCCTACGAAAGCTGGACATTGTGCACACTGCCATCGTTGTCGACTTGCCAGGTATGGATAGAGTTTTTGTGGTAGATGGAATTCACGCCGCGCTGTTCACGCAACTGTTGCAGGGTGGGCTGGATGTATCCTGTGTCATCTATAGCACGACTTTGCAGTAGTAAACGTTCCCCCTGCCATTGAAACATCAGGCTGAAACGCGTCAGCGCTCTGGCTAAGACCAGGCCTTTTAATTGCGCGGTACGCCAGGTCACGCCGCCGTCGAGAGAAATATCTACCGCCCGGATACTGCCGCGGCCAGACCAGGCCAGGCCCTCTATTTCATACCATCCGGGTCGTCGCCAGGGTATTTCCGGACTCGGCGAGGTGATCACCGAATTACATTCCTGCACAAACGTAAACTTACGTGCACGGCCATCAGCCAACAGATCGGTGTATTTTGAGGTCTCCTCCCGCAGATACCAGGGCTGATCGCCAATCTCAAGGCGTCGCAACCATTTGATACTGGTGTTGCCCTCCCAGCCCGGATTCAACAAACGCAACGGATAACCCTGTTCGGGCCGCAACGCCTCGCCATTTTGTGCGTACACCACAATCGCGTC
>JBFJZC010000338.1:0-3211 GCA_041622295.1 Porticoccaceae bacterium | reverse complement strand
GAGTTCGCGACGACACCGCCGCAATACTGGCACCGAGTTGAGCTAAGCGATGATGCCCAGTTTAATGTCAACTTTTGGTCTCACAAGGATAAGAAAGGCAGCCCGTTGCTAAATACCAGGTAGCGCCCACGCCGCCGCACCGCACAAGTCCTCAGTGGCTTTGTTACAGCTGCGATTTTTTGGCCAGCGCCTGCCCTGCTAGATCGTGCGCCGTGTCTCGGCTCCCTTACTTCGGCTTTCTCTTCAGGGGTGTAAAGCCATCACGGCTAACCGGTGGGTTTCTTTCGGTTGACTGGCTGGGTTCTGGGGGGGCGGCTGAGGCTTCCGGTTTATTTTTCCGCTTGCCTTTGTTTTTGGTGTTGCGATGACGAGTGGCGCTCTTCTCCTCTTTGTTGGTTTTCTTTCTTTTTGGCCCCGCGGCTTTGCCGTTGGCTTTAAGCTTTTTGGGGCCGGTAAATTTTGCCTTTAAGCTTTTTATAGTCCGCCGTTCAAAGGCCGCCCCGGTATAGCGCTCAACGGCGGCCATCAGGTTCCAGTTGTTGGCGGTAATAAACGAAATGGCCAGGCCCTGACGCCCGGCCCGGCCGGTACGGCCAATGCGGTGGATATAGTCATCCACGTTGCGGGGAAAGTCGAAATTGATCACGGTGTCGATGTCCTTAACATCGAGGCCGCGGGCGGCTACATCGCTGGCGATGAGCACATTGATTTTGCCTTCGCCGAACAGCGTGACCACATGGTTGCGCTCTTCCTGGGTGAGGTCTCCGTGCAACACACCGACGCGAATTTTGTGGTAGCGCAGCAGTCCACCCAGCTGGTCTGCCTGGATTCGAGTATTGGAAAATACCAGGGTCTTTTTCTGGTCGAGTTTTTTGTCGTGAAGCTGATCGTCGGGCAAGTGCTGTTTTGCAGCATCGTCGCCGGGCAGTTGTTGCGCGGAGGTTTGCGGACGAGTCTTACTTTCAGCAAGTTCGCTGTCAATTAACGGGTAGTCGCGTAACGGGTGGTCGCGTGCCGCCGTTTCTGGTTTGAGCAACCAGGTCAGTAGTTTCTCTTTGTGGCTTCTGTCGTCGCTAAGAATAACCTGCTGATGAATCTGGCTGTGCTGGCTGCGTTCGCTACCCACGGTAATTTGCTGGGGGTTGGTGAGGATTTCACCGGCGATGCGCGTGACCCCGGTGTGACGCAGGGTGGCCGAGATCAGCAGCGTCTGCCGCTGAGGGTTGCAGGCCGCGATAATACTTAGCACATCTTCGCGAAAGCCCATGTCCAGCATGCGGTCGGCTTCGTCCAGCACGAGTGTTTGCAGGGCCGAGAAATCCAGCGCTCTGGTCTTGAGTAGTTCGACCAGACGGCCCGGGGTGGCAATAAGGAACTCTGGATTTTTACGTAGAACGGATTTCTGATACCTGGTGTCACTACCGCCAATGATGACCCCGGATTGCAGCCCGGTATGAGTGGCCAGGCCTTTGAAATGTTTTTCCACCTGGCGAGCCAGCTCGCGGGTTGGTACCAGCACCAGCACCAGGGTCCCCGCGTTGCGTTGCGCGTCGAGACGGTCTTTGCTGGACTCGTGAGTCTCGCTGTTGTGCAGCTCACCACTCAGTACGCGCTGAGCGCTGGGTATCAGGTAGGCCAGCGTTTTACCGCTCCCGGTTTCCGCCCGCACGAGTAAGTCCTGCCCGGCGAGTGCGGCGGGAATGGCTTCGGCCTGCACCGTGGTCGCTGCAACAAGGTTTAAGGTCTCCAAACCTCGTTGTAGCCCCCTATGCAGCGAAAGATTCTCTAACACGCGTCACGTACCTCGTTAAATATACTTGCCGAACCACTCTGGGCGGCAATGGCGGTTAGGGGCAGGCCGCGATTGTCTGTCATTAGCCGACAAAAAAACACCAACTTTAAGCCGGGGCTATGAGATAGGGCGAATTGGGTGGGTCACCTGCGCGGGTACAGCGCTGGCCTAATGGCACAGATGGATAAGGACATCATTCACCGATCTCTAGGGAATATGCTTTGCCAGTAGCGTTTGCCAAAAAGCCAGGCCCTTGCTGCGCGCCAACAAGCTGTTGCGCTCAGGGATTTGCTCGATATCAGGGTTGTCAGCCACAGCCCGCGCTATGCTGGCTTCACGCAAAATATGGATAAGCGGAAAGGGCGAGCGATTAGTGTAGTGGGAGGGGTCGTCGATATCCTCGCCATCAAAAAGGTACTCGGGGTGAAAACTGGCAAGCTGGTAAATGCCCGCGTAACCGCCGTCGTCCAGCGCCTCCTGGGCGGTCTCCAGCAAGGCCAGGTAGGCATAAAAATCACGCCAACCATCCGCTAGAACAAGCAAGGTGGTTGCAACCTGCTCGTGGTTGTTGAGGTATTGAAGCTCCTCGGTCACAGCAGCAATAACCGCCTTTTTTTTGGTGCCGTTGACCACCCGGTAACGCACCCTGCCCGCTTCAAATTCCCGCTGTGCAAACGGACAGAAGTTGAAACCGATGACCACTTCTGCAAGCCAGCGCTGTATCCGGGTAATCACTTCACTGTCAGTGTCGATGCTGCACCTCAGGGGCATTGGCCAGAGTTATGTGGATGGCACGGGGTCTAATGGCAGGGCTAACGCGCGTCCATCGGCAGTCAAACTTTGATGATACCGCTACTAATTGAGGGCACTGCTACTTGATGGCACCGCTACGGATAGCGGTCTGGGCCTGGTCGAAGAGGTCTCCCCCGGAAAGCAGCCCTGGGCTATCGAGTCGGCGATGCTACCCATGGGCGGTGTTCGATATCCAGATAAAACCCGGTTCAACGTCAGGTTGAACCGGGTTTCTGCGCTGAATTATAACGATGTTACAGAAAGTAACTACTTACTAGCCAAGTTTGCCGATGGCTTTAACAACCGCCGCAGTTTGCTCCACTATCACCATGTGTCCTGCCTCGGCAATGGTCACCAGTTCACTACCGGCAATGGCCTTGTTAAAGGCTTTCCCATAGGGCGGGCTGATAAGCTTGTCCGACTCGCCCCAGACCAGCACCGTTTTGGCTTTGAGGCGATAAAGCCGTTCGCTCAGGCCGCGCTCGGGTATCGGGAACAGGATTTTGCCAGCCATGCCGAGTTGTCGCGCGTTCTGGACCAGAAAGGCCTGCAGGAAGGTTGGGTCAGAAAAATCTGCGCCAGCCGTCATCATCTCGCCGCCCGCCGCCGGGTCGTGGAACAGCAAGG
>JBFJZC010000337.1:0-3229 GCA_041622295.1 Porticoccaceae bacterium | reverse complement strand
TGGCGCCAGATACTCGAAAAGCCCGCGATGAGGTGAAGTCCGCCATCTGGCTGATCATCGGCGTTTCGACGCTCTCACCCGTGCCGAGTATGTAGACAGGTTTGGTCGGGAAGTCTTTGGCCCTTTCAGCAGTGGTCAGGATCAAGGCACCACCACCGTCGGTCACCAGGCAACATTCGAGCACATGAAAGGGATAGGCAATCATCCGCGATTCGAGCACATCCTGCACCGTTATCGGATCGCGCTGGCTGGCCCGCGGATTCATCGCCGCCCATTCACGCTGCACCACCGCAACATTAGCCAGTTGCTCGTGGGTCAGGCCTCGCTCTTTCATGTAGCGTAACACCGGGATCGTAAACATGGTCGGTGGACCCAGACAACCAAAGGGAATTTCAAACTGGCCGGCCAGGCTAGCAGGGTTGTTACCCATCGCCTTACTGCCGATCCATGAGCGTCCGCTCTCACCATGAGTAATCAGCACCGTGGTGCACAAGCCCTCATTGATCGCCGCCGCTGCATGGCGCAGGTGAATCATGAACGAACATCCACCCACCATGGTGCCGTCTACCCAGGTGGGCGTGATACCGAGATAGTGAGCCAGATCTGTCGGCCATTCCGCCGCACAGGCAATGCCATCGATATCTTTCGGGCCAAGGCCACACTCTGCCATGGCGTTCAGGGCAGCATCCGCATGCAACTGGATTTGTGATGTATCGGGGATTTTACCCATTTCGGTCGTTTCAGCGGCGCCAACAATGGCTATTGAACGAGGTTTCATTGCGCACCCCCTACCGGCCGAAACTTAGGCAGTGTTATGTTATCGCTCACCGCGTCAAACACCACCTCGACCGGCATATCCAATACCAGCGCCTCAGGTGTTTGCTCCACTTCAACAATGTTGGTCATCATCCGTGGGCCTTCGGCGAGCTCGACCACGGCAATAGAGTACGGCTCGTCAATCCACTTTGGTAAGCGGTGGTTAATCACATAGCTATACAGTACACCCTTGCCGCTGGCCCTGATGACGGATATCGCCCTGGAAGCGCAGTCTGGACAAAAAGGTCGCGGTGGGAAATAAATATGCTCACAGGCGTCGCACTGCTGCAAAAGCAATTGCCCAGCCCTGGTGCCATCCCAGAAATGCTGGGTTTCCGGCGTCGGCTGGGGTAGTGTTTTGGGATTGATAGCCACGGGTTTTCCTTATCGATTGTAGTGTTAGAAGGTTACTTGTCTGCACGTCTGGGGCGTCGTAATGCCAGGCTAGTCTGGCCAAAATAATGCCGTTGAGGCAGCTGATTGTCATTACTTTACCCTGCTTTGTCGAGGATGACATAACCGATCCTGTAGTGGCTTCTGTCACACTGCGCCAACAGTGGTGTATATTTAGCCCGGTATCAATCTGTGTTGATTACAGGAATTTCCATGAGAACAGTCTGGCTTCGTGCATTCGCAGTTCCGCTCTGTACATGCGCGTTTATAGTTCCTGTTCGTGGTTTCCCTGAATATCATTGACCCAACAAAATAACGGAAGGAAAAAATCATGACTATCAGATATGACAACCGAGTTGCCGTCGTCACGGGTGCGGGCTCTGGACTTGGCCGCAACCATGCGCTGTTTCTGGCCTCGCGAGGCGCCAAAGTGGTCGTCAACGACCTTGGTGGCGCTGTCGATGGCAGTGGCAGTTCGGCGACGGCTGCGGAACGCGTCGTCGAAGAAATCAAAGCTGCTGGCGGCGAAGCTGTGGCTAACACCGACTCGGTGGCTACGCCGGACGGCGCGGCGGGCATCATTCAAACAGCCCTCGACACCTGGGGGAAAATAGATATTCTGATTAACAATGCGGGCAATCTGCGTGATAAAAGCTTTTCCAAGCTGGAGCCGGCAGATTTTGATGCGGTGGTGAACGTGCACCTGTCTGGCTCTGCTTATTGCACGCTGGCTGCCTGGAATCACATGAAAGACGCCAACTACGGCCGCATTGTCATGACCACCTCGGCTGCGGGCCTGTTTGGTAACTTTGGCCAGGGCAATTACGCGGCTGCCAAACTTGGCGTGGTGGGCTTGATGAACGCCCTCAAACACGAAGGTGCCAAGTACAACATCAATGTCAACACCGTCGCGCCGATGGCGCTGACCCGCATGACCGTTGATATCATGTCCGAAAAAATTAAACCGCTGGTCAAACCCGAGTTCGTCACACCACTGGTAGCCTGGTTTTGCGCAGAGGAAAACACTACTACCGGCGATGCAGTGGAAGCTGGCGCGGGTTATTACGCGAAAGTACAAATCGTCGAAGGTGCCGGCACTGTCCTCGGCGGCGGCGAGATACCCTCACCGGAAGATATTCGGGCCAACTACGACGCCATCACCGATATGAGCCAGGCTCAGCCCTATGCCTCAGCTAATGATGTAATGCGTCATATTTTCCGTTCACTCAACCCCAGGTAGTACTCACACAGTCCAGAGCTCACTCAGTCCGAAACTGCCTGCTACCCCCGGCAGCAAACCGAAGATTCGGGACGGCGTATACACCGTCCCAGATCTCCATTTTGCACTAAGACTGGCCTGTATCTCGTCTTACAGCTCAGAGCAGCTCAGAGCAGCTCAGAGCAGGCGCATCACTTCCTGAACTGCGGTTTACGCTTTTCGAGGAAGGCTTTAATTCCCTCTCGACCATCGACACCACCAGCCAGTGCCGAAATAGCACGGGATTCTAACTCCATTTGCGATTCAAGCCCCTCGGTCGCGCCGGACAGAATCAGCCGTTTGGTTTCGCCATAAGCAATGGTAGACCCCTGCGCCAGTTTGCGTGCCATCGCCATCGCCGCGTCCATTAACTGGCCATCTGGCACCACCTGGTTGATTAAACCCCAATCGAGGGCTTGCTCGGCCGTCAAAACCGTATTTAGCAGGGCCATCTCCTTGGCACGGCGCATACCCACTATTTTCGCCAGATAAAAACTTGCGCTGCCATCAACTGGCAACCCCGCATTGGTGTAGGCCATGGTAAATTTTGCCGACTCGACAGCGATCGCCAGATCCGTGGTCAGCGCCAAACTTAAACCGCCACCGGCCGCCGTGCCATTAATGGCAGCAATAACCGGCGGCGCCATACGATTAAATTTTGCAATCGCGCCGTGAAAAAGTTGCGTGACGAGTTTTAAATGCCGCGATATGTTGTCGCCCTGCTCAGCGAAATCCTTAAGCCCCCCGCCGACTGAAAACATA
>JBFJZC010000336.1:0-3237 GCA_041622295.1 Porticoccaceae bacterium | reverse complement strand
GCCGATCTGCTGTAAGACGGACTCAAAGGTGGGCGCCCCCGTTTCCTTGAGCAGGTGTTTGATCTGTGATTTGCGAATTTCCCGATAGCCAGAGCCAAAGCTGGCCATCGCCCGGTCCAGCAGTTGCTTGCCAAGTATCACGGACTCTTCATGTTGCTGATTCTTAAGGAAATGGCGAATGGCGCTGCGAGCTTTTGCGGAACGGACAAAGTTCATCCATGACGGATTGGGCTGCGCGCCGGGCGCGGTGATGATACGCACCCGCTGGCCGCTTTGCAGGGGCTGCGAGAGTGAACTCAACTGGCCGTTGACTTCACAGGCGACACAGGTATCGCCGACCTGAGTATGTACGGCGTAGGCAAAGTCGACAGGCGTTGAGCCCGCCGGTAACTCGACAATGACGCCTTTTGGCGTAAAGACGTAGACCTCGTCCGGGAACAGGTCGGTTTTGACATGCTCGATAAATTCAAGGGAATTACCCGCCTGCTGTTGAATCTCTAGCAATCCCTTTACCCAGCGATTCGCACGGGTCTGATTGCCCTCGGCATTTTCCAGTCCCGACTTGTAAAGCCAGTGGGAAGCGATGCCGTAGTTAGCCAGATCATCCATTTCCCTGGTTCGAATCTGCACCTCTATAGGCACCCCCTGTAAACCCACTAGCACGGTGTGCAGGGATTGATAGCCATTAGACTTGGGGATGGCGATATAGTCCTTGAATTCGCCAGGGACGGGTTTGTACAAATTATGGATGACGCCCAGTGCCCGATAGCACTCATCAACGGTGGCAACAACGATGCGAAAAGCGAACACGTCTGTTATGTTTTTGAAGGATCGCTTCTTGGTTTTCATCTTCTGGTAAATACTCCAGAGATGTTTTTCTCGGCCAGTTACCACGGTATCTATGTGGTTGGACTGCAGCCGCGTTTCGAGCACGCTTCTGATTTCCGCGACCAGCTCTATGCGATGGCCGCGGGTCGCTTTCAGGGCCTGGGTGATACGCTGATGGCGCAGTGGGTAAAGCGCGGCAAAACCGAGGTCTTCAAACTCGATGCGCAGATCGTTCATGCCCAGCCGTTGTGCGATGGGGGCATAAATTTCGAGGGTTTCCCGAGCGATGCGACGCCGTTTTTCGGGCTTTAATACACTGAGCGTGCGCATGTTATGAAGGCGGTCGGCTAGCTTGACCAGCACGACCCGGATGTCCCGCGCCATCGCGAGGGTCATTTTCTGAAAATTTTCCGCCTGCTGTTCGGCGCGCGTCGAAAATTCGATTTCGCTGAGTTTGCTGACCCCGTCTACCAAGATTGCTACAGTGCGACCGAAACGCCGACTCAACTGGCCTTTGGTGACATCGGTGTCTTCAATAACATCATGGAGCAGCGCGGCCATCAGGCTTTCGTGATCCATGTGCATGTCGGCCAGTATGTGAGCGACCGCTACGGGGTGGGTGATGTAATCGTCACCGCTCTGGCGATACTGGCCCTGATGGCCTTTTTCAGCAAATTTGTATGCCCGCACAATTTTTTTAACGTGCGGAGGCTCGAGATAGGAAGAAAGCTTGTCAGCGAGCGTGTCAATGGCCTGCAAGTCTTCCCTCCAATAACTTGTTACTCGTCTTCCGGGTTTGCCGGCTGGTTTTCCGGTTCGATGGTGTCGGGAATATCCAGGTCAAACATGTCCAGCGCTAATATTTCAGGGCGTTCGTCCTTTTCGTCAAGGATGCTGGCGTTAATCAGGCCGAGTTCAATTTCTCGCAAAGCAACAACCGACGGCTTGTCATTTTCCCAGGGAACCAGGGGTTCCTTGCCGCCAACTGCCAACTGGCGGGCGCGTTTTGAACCGACGAGTACCAGCTCAAAACGATTTTCCACGTGATCTAGACAATCTTCTACAGTAATTCGCGCCATTTTTTGCAACCTTTTGCTGTGTTTTACTGGCGCTTTCGTGCGCGCCAGACCCCAGTTTCACAACCGGGAACCGGCCATTTTACCGGACTGCGCGCCGCTAGGCCAACAACTCTTCGAGTAACTTCGCATGGCGTTGCTGCTGGACCGACAATCGTAACCGGCGTCCATGAATAACGGCCTTTAGCTCCTCGAGCGCAGTGGCGAATACCTCGTTAACAATAAGGTAGTCTGCCTCGGCGAAATGCGACATTTCCTCTTTTGCCTGGGCGAGGCGATGGGCGATAACATCAACATCGTCTTGTCCGCGCAGCGTCAGTCGTTCAAGCAATGCCGCCCGGGACGGAGGCAGTATAAAAATACTGACACTGTCTGGCAGTTGCCGGTGAATCTGTGCGGCACCCTGCCAGTCGATCTCAAGAATGACATCGTTACCAGCAGCCAGGGTTTCGCGTACCCAGGCTTCGCTGGTGCCGTAATAATTACCGTACACCAGCGCGTGCTCCAAAAAAGCGTTTTCCTCAAGCATGGCGATAAACTGTGGCTTATCAACGAAATTGTAGTTGACGCCGTTTTGTTCGCCGGGGCGCTGTGCGCGGGTGGTGTACGAAATGGATACCTTGATATTGAGCTTGCACGCAACCAGGGCATCTACCAGGCTGGTTTTGCCGGTGCCGGACGGGGCGGAGATGGTATAGAGCGTGCCCTGACAGTTCATGATATGGCCGATTCCTCTTTGGTCCAGATTCTATTCCAGATTTTGAATTTGTTCCCGCATCTGCTCAATCAGCACTTTGACCTCGACTGCCGAGTGTGTAGTTGCGCTGGAGAAAGATTTTGACGACAGGGTATTTGCCTCTCGGTTTAGCTCCTGCAGCAGAAAGTCGAGACGTCGCCCAATCGGTTTATCACTTTGCAGGACGCGATACATTTCCTCAATGTGAACCGACAGTCGATCAAGCTCTTCGTCAACATCGGCTTTTTGCGCCAGGTAGACCAGCTCCTGCTCCAGTCGTTCTTTGTCGAGGCAGTCGGTAAATTCAGCCAGCTTATCGATTAATCTCTGTCGTTGCGCGGCTAATAGCTGCGGCAAATTCTCCTTTACCGAGGTGATTTCGCCGGTGATTTGCGTCAAGCGCTGGCGAACAAGGTCAGCCAGTTTAGCGCCCTCTCGAGCCCGGTTTTCTATCAGTTGTAGCATTGCCTGATCATAGAGGTTGAGCGCGGCCTCGGCTATCAGGTCAGAATCTATCGGGGTGTCGGCAATAACACCAGGCTTGCTGAGGATGTCCATTGGCTGCAGGGGCGCGGGCCTTGAGAGCAAGCCCGAAAT
>JBFJZC010000335.1:0-3251 GCA_041622295.1 Porticoccaceae bacterium | reverse complement strand
ACATCAAAGCCCGCCTGGACATTACGGGCGACGGTAAGCCCGATAAGGTTGGCCATGGATGCGCCACCGACCAGCAATCCGCTGGCGGTTTCGGGAAAGCCAATCAGCTCCTTCATCCAGTTGATTACCTGCCCCTCCACCAGATTGGCGACATGATTGCCTGCGCCGACATTCGAGTTCATGGTGGCTGCCAGAAAATCAGCCAATGCACCCATCACCGTGCCGTTACCCATATACCAGGCCCAGAAACGCGGGTGCGTATTCCCCGTCGGGTAGGGGAGAATATTGTTTAGAAACTCTTCATAGACAGCGCTCGCCGCAGTTGGCTGTTGCGGCAGGGGACCGTCAAAGCGAGCGGCCAGATCATCTGGCATGGATTGCCACACCGGGCGTTCAGCAGCGGTTTCCAGGTAATGAATGGCGTCATCCACCATGCGGTGGGCAAGGACACGCATCTCGTTCCAGTCCTGCGGGTCAAGCGTTTCCTCCTTGCCTGCTGCCCGCAGAATTTGCTGGTCGCTGTCAGACGCACCTTGTCGATCTGTCATAAAAACCTACACTCCTGATTGTTAATGATGCGTTGCGCCCACTTTGAAGCTCTCTGCGCCAAACAAACACAATTACCTGCTTATGGCGCAACGAACGCGCGTTCGACCGCGCAGAGTTTAGCAGTGTCAATAGGCAATGCGTTTGGTGGATGTCAACTATTTGAGGGTTTGGTAATTGGCAAGGCCAGTGTATTCTCTAAGCCCCACGGATACTTCAAACGACATTCTGACTGCGACTCGGATGAGTCACACCCCAACATCAACTTTAGACAGGGAAGAACAATGGCCAAATATGACAATATCCTCAAAACCATCGGTAATACGCCTGTGGTGCGCATCAATAAGCTGGCGCCTGCCGGTATTAATTTGTACGCCAAACTCGAGGCGTTTAACCCCCTCGGCTCTGTCAAAGATCGTCTCGCGCTGGGCATTATCGAAGACGCCGAACGTAGCGGAAAACTAAAACCCGGGCAGACTGTCGTTGAAGCCACCAGCGGCAACACCGGCATCGGTCTGGCCATGGTGTGCGCGCAAAAAGGCTATCCGCTGGTGGTGACTATGGCGGACTCTTTTAGTGTTGAACGTCGTAAACTGATGCGTTTTCTGGGCGCGAAAGTTGTCCTCACACCAGCCGCCAAGAAAGGCACGGGCATGGTCGCCAAGGCTGCCGAACTGGCTGAGGCGCACGGCTGGTTTTTATGCCGTCAGTTTGAAAATGAAGCCAATGCCGATATGCATTCAAAAACCACAGCCCCGGAAATCCTCGCCGATTTTGCCGGCCAACGGCTCGACTACTGGGTAACCGGCGCTGGCACTGGCGGTACCCTCAAAGGCGTTGCCCGGGTGTTGAAAGCAGAGCGCCCCGATATCAAAATCATCGCCTGCGAACCAGAAAACGCCGCCATTATGAGCAGCGGCGTCACTCAGAAGCGCAATGCCGATGGCTCCCCTGCGGAAAGCCACCCCAGCTTTCAGCCCCACCCCATGCAAGGTTGGACCCCGGATTTCATTCCCAAACTTGCCGAAGACGCGCTCAGTGCTCACTACGTTGATCAGCTGCTCACTGTCAAAGGCGAAGATGCAATACGCCTGTCCCGCCAACTTGCGCAACAGGAGGGTATTTTCACAGGCATTACTGGTGGCGCGACATTTGCCGCTGCTTTGCAAATTTGCCAATCTGCACCGCAGGGCACGACTGTATTGTGCATGTTGCCAGACACCGGCGAACGCTACCTCAGCACACCCCTGTTCGCCGATGTCGAAGCGGACATGTCAGAGGATGAAAAAGCGATTTCCCAGTCGACGCCAGGCTACGGCTACTAGGCAGCCGAACAGGCCAGAACGACGCTTCTATTCGAGCAAAGGTGCTGACCAGCGTGTGGCCATCCCTGCTCCGCTCCTCACAATCGCCAAGTGCTGGAGCGTTGTCAGCTGGCCTTCATAACGGAGTTCACTGACGAATTCGTGGCCACGCCCAGCACGTGAATTTTTTTACCCTATTTCGCCTCACCCTCCGTCGGGGTCGCGGAAAGAATAATCATCTCGCTGATAAAGTGCATAATCTCGGGCCGCCAAATATCGTTGTGGTCATTTATCAGCGTTTTATCAACCTGAATATTCAGGTAAGGATTCAGGGGTGTGGTTCGCCCGAGTGAAACCAGCTGGGTGCCGTTAAAATCCAGCGTATCCGCCCTGGTCTGCTCAGCCCATACCTCCTGAATCTGATTGACCTGATAATCGGCCTGTCTCGCGGCCAATACCTCCGACGGATTCAAACGGTGGGTAAGATATGGCGTAAAGTGACCTACCGTATTGCGGTCTGCCACACCCTCGTCTACCCGTAGTGCCTGCATCCCTTCCGTACCAGGCTTGCTGCAATAGTGACGATCTTCGAGGGTTTTATGGGCTTCAAATAGCGTAGAAAACATGCGTCCGGCAGGAAATGCCAGCTTGGTGGCATAATCCGCTTCTGACGTCAGTATAGCCAGCTTAGGTACCTGACCCGGGAAATATCCCCGACATTTCTCCTGTGATAAATCGTAGAGTCCGGCAAAACGTATCGCCTCAAAAGCGGGATTAATTAACACGACCAGGTCGCCAAAGCCTTCGGCAGAACCACTGAACGTTTTGCCTCTGCGACTGCCAACAAAACGGTCAGCGAGAACATTTTGCAGAGACGTATAAACCACAGCGCCACCAAAACTGTGGCCGATTATTACCAACCGACTGTTTAGGGGCGGCGGGTTCTCCTCTTCTATTCCGGCTTTAACATTGACGATTTCTTCAAGCTTTAACAGTACTTCGGCAATGCCCTGTTGACCGACATCGTGCGCCGTGTTCTTTCTGTCCCAGAAAGTCAGGTCTTTCACATAGGGCACGGTGATGGACTCACCGCGCCAGCCGATATACAAACCCAGAACCTTGCGTCGCGCGCGATCTTGCTGCTGACTACTCTTCAGTTCGTTCCGGGAAATCTCGGTAAGCATGCGACGAAATGACTTTATATTATCATCGCCAGGTGAGGCGTTATGGTGCCAGCCATGCACGAAAGCAACGAGGAGCACGTCATCATCAGACCCCGCGATACGAAGGTATTCATCGACCACCGCGTCCATCTGTGCACGTTCACGCAACTGACCCTGATCATCATACTCAACAAAACCAAGGCGGTATTCATCCCTGCCATCCAGGTCATGCACCTGT
>JBFJZC010000334.1:0-3257 GCA_041622295.1 Porticoccaceae bacterium | reverse complement strand
ACAAAACCCTGATCCATGACCTCTATCACCGTCAGGCAAACGCCATTAACCGCGATGCTGTCGCCGAGCCCGACGTCACTCAAGTCGAGTCCGCCGGTGTCCAGCCTCAGCCGTAAATCACCGCCACGCCGCTCGACGCTGGCGACCTTACCGACCGCCTGAACAATTCCGGTAAACATAATTAAATACTCATTTATATACTGGTCGTGCCGTAATACGCCAATCTCGACCCACTGCGCGCATATCCACAATGTCGAGATCGAGTGCCTCGGTCAGCATATCAAAGTCCAGCCGCGCCATTGGCAATGCCTTGCTGCCCAACAGCTTCGGTGCCATATAAATCATCAGTTCATCGACCAGTCTTTCCTCGAGGAAAGCACCGGCAAGTTTAGCGCCGGCTTCGACAAGAACGTCGTTAATCTCGCGGTTACCCAGCTCCCGCAACAAATCGGGCAACGATACCTTGCCCTCGCGGTTAGGCAGCGAAACAACTTCCACCCCTGACAACGAGGCTTTGCCGCTGGCCGTCACCACTAGCGCAGCGCCCGGCGGCTTCAGGATCCTCAGATTTTCGGTAGCACGAAGGCGACTATCCACGATGACCCGCAGGGGCTGTAACTGCGCAATTATTTCGGCGTCCGGCAGACCCAGCTGTTCCGCCCTAACTGTCAGCGCCGGATCATCCTGCAGCACCGTGCCAATACCCGTGATAATCGCCCCACTCTGTGCGCGCAGGCGCTGCACGTCACTGCGTGCGGATGGCCCGGTAATCCACTGACTTTCGCCACTGGCCATCGCAGTTCGACCATCCAGACTGGCAGCTATTTTAAGCGTCACGTGGGGCAGACCGGTGGCACAGCGCTTCAAAAACCCCTTATTCACCGCGCTGGCTTCCGCTTCGAGGAGCGGACCAAACACCTCAATACCCGCATCACGAAGTGTTTGCGCGCCACCTTGCGCGGTCAAATGTGGATCCCCGACCGCATAAACGACACGCTTGATGCCGGAATCGATCAATTGCGCGGCACAGGGCGGTGTACGTCCCTGATGATTACAGGGCTCCAGCGACACATAGGCAGTAGCGCCCTCTGCGAGGTTCCCCGCCATGGTGAGCGCGTTAACTTCGGCATGGGCCTCACCAGCGCGCCGGTGCCACCCTTCACCCACGACAATGTCATTAGCAACGATTACACAGCCAACCCGCGGGTTCGGCCTGGCCGTATACCAACCGCGCTGCGCCAGCGCAATGGCATGCGCCATGTGAACAAGGTCTGCTGCAGCCACCACTAGTCGGTCTGTGTGGGTACGGGTTTTTGCTCGGGCATATCCTCACCCTCACCGACCTGCTCACTACTGACATCCCACGACCCTTGTTTCCAGTCGCGCGCTGCCCCGGTACTCTGACCAGCATCATCCTGATCACCACGGTCCTGATCACCACGGTCCTGATCAACGTAGTCCAGATCAGCGCTCTCCTGCTCAAGACGATCCAGCTCGGCACGAAACTCACTGAGATCCTGAAAGCTGCGGTAAACAGAAGCGAAACGCACGTAGGCCACATCATCCAGTTTACGCAACTGCTCCATCACTTTTTCGCCGATGATTTGCGACGAAATTTCCCGCTCACCCGTGGTTTGCAGATATCGCTTTATCTGCGATAGCGCCGCCTCAATTAGCTCAATGCCAACCGGTCGTTTCTCCAGCGCGCGAAGTAACCCGGAACGAAGTTTCTGCTCATTAAATGGCTCTCTCGTATCATCCTGCTTAACGACCCGCGGCATCACCAATTCAGCAAGTTCGTACGTGGTGAACCGATCTTTGCACGCCGCGCACTCGCGGCGACGGCGCACCTGATCGCCATCGGCGACCAGGCGCGAATCGATAACCCGGGTATCATCGGCACCACAAAAGGGGCAATGCATGGGGAATGTTAAACCTTCAGCGCGTTTACAGAGGCAAATATTCTAGCACAGGTAGCGACCCGGACCGGCGGCCCCAGCTGGTCACTTGTCCAGCGCAAAAACCCACAGTACGCCACCCTGGGGTACGTACCTGGTGGTGCCTTGACTGAGATTTAATAGCGTTTGCTCGCGCTCGGCATCAACACCATAACCGGACTGCACGGCGACGTATTGAACGCCGTCAATCTCATAACTTACCGGAACGCCAATAACGCCTGAATTGGTACGCTGTTGCCACAGCAATTTGCCCGAGCTGGCATCAAATGCCCGAAAATAACGGTCGTTAGTGCCTCCTGCAAAAACCAGATTACCCGCCGTTGTGAGTACCGGCCCCCAGTTGTGGCTTTTGAATTTTACCGACCAGACTTTTTGCGCAGTATCCACATTCCAGGCCTGCAGCTCGCCGATGTACTGCTCGGCGTCCGCATGCAACACGAGCTCAAACTCCTCCAGCGAAGCACCCATATACAGTTGCCCCTCCCGGTACTCGGCTTCCTCACCTTTTAATCGGCCGCAAACATTATCGTTAGCGGGAATGTACAGCAGGTGCGTTTGCGGATTATAAGCGGCCGGTGGCCAGTCTTTACCGCCCCAGGACGAGGGGCAATAGGTGGTGACCTTACCCGTTTGCGGCTTGCGTTCCAGGTTGTATTCCGGGCGTCCGGTTTGGGGATCAATACTTTTAAACACGTCCTGTTTGACGTACGGCAGCGCGTTGACAAAACCAATGCTGTTCGCACCGCGCTCCAGAAACCATAGATAACCATTGCGACCCGGATGTACCAGCCCCTTAATATTTTTTCCACCCCGCTTGAAATCCAGCAGCAGGGGCGCGGAGACTTCGTCCCAATCCCAGGAATCATTCCAGTGGTATTGATGATGGGCCTTGATTTTCCCGGTAGCCACGTCCAGCGCGATCACCGAGGTGGCATAGAGGTTATCACCTGGCCGAGCATCTCCCATCCACGGCCCACCGTTACCCGTACCCCAGTAGGTCAGTTTCAGTTTGGCGTCATAAGAGCCCGTAATCCACACCGGCACACCACCGGTTTTCCAGGTATCGCCCGGCCAGGATTCGTTACCGGGTTCTCCGGGGCCAGGAATCGTGTAGGTCTTCCACGCCGGCTTGCCCGTATCAGCGTCAAATGCAGCGACAAAACCGCGAATACCAAACTCCCCTCCCGAGACACCGACCATGATCTTGCCCTGGGCTGCCAACGGCGCCAGCGTCATGTAATAACCGGAGGTGTAATCCTCAACTTCCTGCTCCCATTCCACTTCACCGGTACGGGCATT
>JBFJZC010000333.1:0-3271 GCA_041622295.1 Porticoccaceae bacterium | reverse complement strand
GCTCATAAAACCCATGGCTTGACAGCCCCTGGAGTAAAATCTACCGGCAAGTAACAAAACTTGTCTAAGGGGTATTGTATCTGCGACAATGCGCGCCGATTTGCAAGTATTACCAGGCGTAATAGGTTTAGAAATCAGGATGATACAAAGCTCTCGCCAGGTAGCGGCTGAGGGAGTCGGCAATTTTGCTGACGGACGCTGGGTAAGTCGTGGTCCAGCACTGCTACCGGGTAATAATCGGCTTTCCGCCCCAGTAACCCACACTGAATGACGACGGAGTTAAAATGCTGCGTCCTGCATTCTGTAATCACGACGAAGCCTGGCGATAACGCAAACTTGTGCTAGCGGCGCGGTTCTCATGACTACGCTGCCAGTACGCAGCTAAGCACACCGGTTTGTACATTATGTTTATCAGCGCGACATGTTTATCAGCGCGACAATCAGCGGGCACTACAAATTATGTTAAAACTTTACACATGGGCTTCCATCCCTCTCATTGCCGCGGCTCTTGGGTCGATCCTGTCGGGATGTAGCGATAAAGGCGGACAGGATGACAAAGCCGCCACCCCACTTGCCGTGCGGGCGACCATCGTGTCAACCACCCAGGTCGAGATCACTACCATTGAAGTCACTGAACGTTCTGTCGGGGCACTGGAAAGTGTGTTTATTCCAGAGGTTTCTGCCGAAGTGGAAGGCCGCGTTATAGCTGGCCATGTAAAAGCCGGAGAGAAAGTGGTAGCAGGACAGTTGTTAATAGAACTGGACACCGAGGATTACTCTATTGCCGAACGCGGAGCACGTGCGGAGCTTGCTCAGTTAACCGCCCTGCACAACAATCAGTTGCGCACGGTTAAGCGCTACACGAAACTGATGGAATCAAAGCTTATTTCCACAGACCGATATGACGAGGCGAAAGCCCAGCTAGATGCACTTGAAGAACAGCTCAAAGCGGCTCAGGAGAGACTCAAGCAGAAGCAGCGAGGCTTGACCAAGACTCGCGTCATATCGCCTTATTCCGGCGTGGTGGACGCGGAACTGGCCAGCATCGGCGATTTCGTCAAGGTAGGAGACCCTTTACTCCGTATCACCAAAATCGATCGGCTGAGAGCGCGCCTGCCGCTGCCCGAAACACTCGCGCCCAGAATCCGGAAAGGACTCACCGTCAAACTGGTATCCCCACTTGACCCGACTACCGTTGTAAATAGCGAAATCATGGAAATCAGGCCCGTTGTCGGCACCAGCAACCGTGCCATTGACGTGCTAAGCATGGTCGATAACCCCGGGAAATGGCAGCCGGGTGCCAGCGTCACCGGCATCATCGTTCTGGAAAAACGCGCTGATGCGCTGATGGTTCCGATAGCTGCGGTAATACTGAGGCCCGCCGGCAAAGTAGTCTATATCGTTGAAAATGGCGTTGCCCACCAGCGCATTATCACAACTGGCGAGCAGGTAGACGGCAAGATCGAGGTCCTGTCAGGGCTTGTCGGCGATGAAACAATTACGGTTAATGGCGCCGGCTTCCTCACCGACGGGGCGCCAGTCAGCGTAGCAAACGGTCAATAACCTATGAATCTGCCCACTATTTCTATCAATCGCTACGTGATGACAACGATGTTGTCTGCAGTGCTGATTTTATTCGGCATTATCGGTTACTCCCGCGTGGGCGTCGATCGCTACCCAACCACCGAATTTCCCCTGGTGGCTATCACCACCAACCTCATTGGGGCCAACCCCGATGTTATCGACGCCGCTATCACCAATGTTATCGAAACCGCCGTCAACGGGGTGCCGGGCATCGAGCATATTTCGTCTGACTCATCCCCCGGCCAATCCACCGTGGTAATCACTTTCAATCTGGACAAAGACATCAACGTTGCCTTTGATGAAGTTCAGGCCAAGATCAACCAGACCCTTAACCAACTCCCCGACGATGCCGACCCGCCGGTGGTGGCGAAACTTGAATTTGGCGCATCACCAATCATGTGGCTGGCGCTGGAAGGTGATCGCACCCTGCAACAGCTCAACAGCTACGCCATCAATGTCATCAAAAAGAATCTGGAAACTGTTAACGGGGTTGGCGAAATTCAGATTGGCGGCAAGCGCGAGCGTACTATTCGAATCAATCTCGATCTTGACCGAATGGCTGCCTTTAACGTGACCACCACCGAAGTACTCGCCGCCATCAAAAACGAACACTTCATGATGCCCGGTGGATTCCTGGTTAGCGGTGAAACCGAGCACATGGTCAAACTCGACATGGAATACCACAATCTCCAGGACCTGAAAGACCTGGTGGTTGCCTATCGCGATGGCGCCCCCCTTAAACTGGGGATTATGGCTGCGATCGAGGATGGCATGGCGGATCCCCGCAGCCTGGCGCGATACAACGGCAAACCAACGGTCGGCCTCGGTGTCACCAAGATCGCCAATGCCAACACTGTCGAAATCATTGACGAGACAATGCGCAGAATCGAAGAAGAAATTCGGCCTCAGTTGCCTCCCGGAATGGCCCTGCACATTGCCTCCGATGACTCGCTGTTTGTGCGGCACATGGTGGAAGCACTGAAAGAACACCTTCTTCTCGGCACTCTGCTCACAGCCCTGGTGGTCTGGATATTCCTCAAAAGTATTCGCTCTACCATCATCATCGCGATCGCCGTCCCTATCTCACTGTTTGGCTCGATTGCCGCTATTTATTTTTTTGGCTACACACTCAACTCAATGACGCTACTGGCGCTGCTGCTACTTATTGGTATCGTCGTCGATGACGCCATTGTGGTGCTGGAAAATATATTCCGGCACCGGGAATCGCTGGATCCTGACCCCAGAAGTGCTGCTATAAATGGCACCTCAGAGGTGGTTTTTCCAGTGCTGGCAGCGACACTGTCATTAGTTTGTATATTCGTACCAGTTATTTTCCTCGGCGGGATTGTCGGGCGATTTTTTTCTTCCTTTGCACTGGTAGTAACCGTTGGCGTACTGATTTCCTGGTTCGTCTCCATGACGCTGACGCCTATGCTTTGCTCACGCTTTCTTGATGTCGAAGTACATGAAGGCGGTCTGTACCATTGGCTGGAACGAGGCTTTCGGGCCATGGAACGGACCTACACTCGCCTGCTGGGCTTCGCTCTCCGATTCCGCTGGACGGTTGTTATTATTACCTGGCTCGTCGTTTCTGGAAGTCTGTTTTTTCTCAAAGACATCGGCAAGGAGTTTTCTCCCGGGCAGGACGAGGCCAGCTTTATGGTCATTGCACGTACTCCTCTGGGCT
>JBFJZC010000332.1:0-3273 GCA_041622295.1 Porticoccaceae bacterium | reverse complement strand
TTACGGGGAGTTGGCGTCCAGCGCGCCGGAAGCTGTTCGCGAAGCGGCGCGCATGGCGTACGCGCTGGACTTCATCGAGGCGCTGCCCAAAGGCTTTGACACATTGATTGGTGATGACGGTGTGATGTTATCCGGCGGTCAACGTCAACGACTCGCTATCGCCAGAGCGCTCCTCAAGGACGCGCCGATTCTAATACTCGACGAGGCCACGTCTTCACTTGATACCGAGTCAGAGCGCTACATTCAGGCCGCATTTGATATCGCCATGAAGGGCCGCACCACATTCGTCATCGCCCATCGACTAAGCACCGTCGAAAACGCCGACAAAATACTGGTGCTGGAAAACGGTCAAATCGTTGAGCAGGGCAATCACGTTACGCTCCTGGCCGCCTCCGGTCGCTATGCGCAGCTCTATCGGCAGCAGTTGACCGAGGGCGACGACGCGCTGGCATGACTGCGCTCGAGAGGGCCTGGTATAAACCCCTGGGCTGGTCTGTACTGCTAGTGCCGCTGGCATGGTTGTTTCAGGTTGTTGCCAGTATTCGCAAGAGCTGGTTGCAGCACCGTTATCAGGGCGATGGTTACGGTGTGCCTGTGGTGGTGATCGGCAACATCAGTGTTGGTGGCACGGGCAAAACCCCACTGATTATCGCTCTGGCCAACGCGCTAATCGAGCAAGGCATCAGGCCGGGGGTGGTTAGCCGCGGCTACGGTGGTGGCGTCGGTACTGCTGGAAGTGTGGGGCATCGCCAACCCATGAGCGTTACAGCAAATAGCGCGGTGGAGCAGAGTGGCGATGAGGCACTGCTTATCGCCAGACGTACTGGATGCCCCGTTGTGGTTTGTGCTGATCGGGTAGCGGCAGTGCACCACCTGTTAGCTGAATATTCGGTCGATATCATTCTTAGTGACGATGGCTTGCAGCATTACCGTATGCACAGGGATCTGGAAATTGCTGTTATTGATGGCGTGCGTGGCCTGGGCAATCGACTGTGTTTGCCCGCTGGGCCCTTGCGTGAACCGCCCCGGCGTTTACGCAGTGTTGACATGGTGGTAATCAATGGCGGCAGTGGTGACGTTGTCTCACCTGGGGATGTGGCTGAACACTCACTCGTTTGCCAGATGACGTTGTGCCCAGACAAATTTGTAAACCTGCATTCGGGTGAGGCCCTCGGTGTTAAGGCGTGGCCGCGTGGGCAGGTCGTACATGCGGTTGCCGGTATTGGTAACCCGCAGCGCTTTTTTGATTCACTGACTGAGCTGGGCCTGGTGCTTCGCCTTCATCCATTTGCTGATCACCACCGGTTCACCGTCGAGGATATTCGTTTTGATGATGACTTGCCGGTTATCATGACGGCGAAAGATGCCGTCAAATGCGAGGCTTTGGCTGATGCCAGGTGCTGGTGCCTTGAGGTTGTGGCCTTGCCCCCGGTTGAGCTAGTGCAATCAATATGTGATAAATTAGATTAATTATAAATTGTAATCAGTTAATATATATGAAATTTATAGTCATAATCCCCGCCCGCTACGGATCCTCTCGGCTGCCGGGCAAGCCCCTGCGCGATATTGCCGGTAAGACTATGATTGAGCGAGTTTACCGGCAGGCTCGATTGAGTAAGGCCGAGCGTGTGCTGGTGGCAACAGACGATCAGCGTATCGTTTCAGTGGTTGAGGGTTTTGGTGGCGAGGTTGTTCTGACCTCCAGTCAGCATATGTCCGGTACCGACCGACTTGCGGAGGTTACGCAAAAGTACGGTATTGTCGGCGATGCAATTGTGGTTAATGTGCAGGGCGATGAACCCTTGATACCGCCAGCCGTGATCAACCAGGTGGCCGCAAATCTTGCGGCAAATCCGGCCGCTGGTGTGGCGACATTGAGTGAACGATTGACTTCAGTAGGCAGTCTTCTGGATCCCAACATCGTCAAGGTTGTTACCGACCGTAATAGTCACGCGTTATATTTCAGTCGGGCACCTGTGCCCTGGGCGAGGGATCATTTTGGTCATTGCCAAACTATGCCCGAGTCATTACCGGCAGATTTCGAGTTCTATCGCCATATTGGGCTGTATGCTTATCGCGCCGCCCTGTTGCAGGCGTTCGTAACCTGGCCGGTTGCTGAGCTGGAGCGAGTGGAGGCTCTGGAGCAGCTGCGGTTTATGTATTACGGCGAGAAAATTCACGTTGCACTGGCCGCGGAAACCGTATCGCCCGGCGTGGATACGGAAGCGGATTTACAGGCGGTGATCAAGCTCGTTGAGGCTTCGTGACGATAAGGTTGGGGTCAAGGCTAGTAGCTGAGTTTAAGATCAATGACTAAGTTTGAGATCAGCGGCGGGGTCAGGACCTATGAATGAGGCCAGGATCCTGTTTGTTTGCCTGGGAAATATTTGTCGTTCACCGACCGCTCACGGTGTGTTTGAACAGATGGTACAGGCCGAGCAGTTATCCCATGTTATCACTGTCGATTCTGCGGGTACCGGCGACTGGCACGTCGGTCGTGCACCCGACGAACGCGCGGTGCGCGCCGCGCGTGGACGAGGTTATGACTTAAGCCACTTAAGGGCGCGACAGGTACGCACAGATGACTTCGGTCATTTCGATTATATTCTCGCCATGGATCGAGCGAACCTCCTTGACCTGGAGCGTCTCGCGCCCGTGCATTTTAGCGGCACGCTAGGCTTGTTTCTTGATTACGCCAGCGCTCTGGATACGGTAGAAGTACCCGATCCATACGGCGGTGGCATGGCCGGTTTCGAGCAGGTGTTGGCACTGATCGAAAACGCGTCCCTGGGCCTGCTGGAGCACCTTAAAACACGGCACAAGGCTGGCTGAAGTGGACATTGTGTCCGGACTTTCACTGCGTTTTTTGAACACCATGGGTCTGCCTGCGCAGGCGGAATACTTCTGTCGGGTTGCCAGTCTTGACGATCTTCAGGAAGCGTTGTCGTTTAGCCGCAGTCGGCGCCTACCGCTTACCGTGCTGGGGGGTGGCAGTAATATCATTCTTGCCGGTGACATCGCCGGTTTGGTCGTTCAGATAGCCTTGCCTGGTATGGCAACTCGGCCCCAACAGGATGCAGCTGACACTGTGCTGGCTACTGCCGGGGCCGGTGAGGTCTGGCATGAATTTGTGCTTAATATGCTTGCGCAGCACTGCTATGGCCTGGAAAATCTAGCGCTCATTCCGGGGCTGGTCGGCGCGGCGCCGGTGCAGAATATCGGCGCTTACGGCGTCGAGCTGAGCGACATTTTCGTCGCTTTGGATGCCGTCGA
>JBFJZC010000331.1:0-3282 GCA_041622295.1 Porticoccaceae bacterium | reverse complement strand
GTGAGGTTGACGCCACCGACGTGAAACAGGGGCATAACGTTGATAAACACCGCGCTGTTGTCGACAGCAAGGATCTGATTGTCGACGAAAGCCCTGTAAACGTTCTCATAACCCTGATTGGTCAGCTGTACACCCTTGGGCAGGCCAGTGGTGCCGCTGGTGTAGAGGTGGAGAATATCGTCGTCGCCAGACAGTGTTATCGCTGGGCGGCTGTTGGCCTGCTGGTCACGCCAGCTTCGGTAATCGAGCCAGCGATCATGGCCACCGTCGATAGCGATAATATGCTGAACAGTCTCCAGGCGGTCTTCCATCGCTTCAACTGTGCGATAGAAGTCCTTGCCCACAAACAGTACCGTATTACCCGTGTGATTGAGGAGTTGTTCGATCTCCGGGCCAGCCAGCCGCCAGTTAATACCGGCAGTCGCATGGCCAGAGGCGCAGGCGCCAATAAAAATTTCGAAAAACTCGGGGGAATTTTTAGCAAGATGCGCGACACGTTCCTGACGTGGCACGCCCAGCCCCAGGAGACCGTTACCGACCTGCCAGCCATGGCCAATCAGTTCGTTATAGGTGATCTCCTGACCCTGAAAGATAATGGCGATATGCTCAGGCTGGCTGATTTGGAGTTGTTCAAAACGGTCGGCAAAGTACATGGAATTCCCCGCTGGTTGCTGGTTTGTTGTTTTTGACCGCGCGCGAGTGTACTGGGTGCAATTCCGCTCGGCAAGTTGGTGCGGTTTTAAAGCCAGCGTTCGGGGCCGCCTGGCAACTCAGAGCATTTCAGCTGGGTGCGGTGGCGGTAAAGATAGCGCGCAGCGGTGCAGGGTGACCTTCCACGGTGAGCTGCAAGTTTTCAGGGTCGAGAAAATCCGCCAGTGACTCAAAGGTCATCCATTCGGTGCTGCGCTGTTCGTCAGTCGTGGTTGCGGCAATATCGATACAGGCCTCGTTCCTAAAGCCGCATTTGCGCAACCAGCTCAGCAAGGTATCTGCAGTTGGGATAAACCAGACGTTAGGCATCTTCCCGTAGCGACCTTCAGGGACCAGAACCTGCCCCAACCCCCCATCGGTGTTGTTGATCACCAGGGTTTCGAGAACCAGCTCACCACCGGGGCGCAGCAGACCGCGAAGTTCACGCAGGTGGTCCATCGGTGAGCGGCGGTGATAGAGCACACCCATGGAAAATACCGTGTCGAATGCGGCCAGTCCTTCGGGCAGAGCTTCGATGCCAAGCGGCAGGATATCGACCGGGATGTCTGCCTGACCGACTTGGCCGTGATTATTTTGGCTGTAATAGCTTTGTACGTAATGTTTAAGCGCATAGAACTGATAAACAAACCGGGCCGAGGGGTCGATGCCAATGACGCGGTGTGCACCGGCACCGAGCATGCGCCAGCAGTGGTAACCGTTGCCACAGCCGACGTCCAGAACCAGACGATCTTGCAGGGGTTGAATTGATGGCAGCAAACGTTGCCACTTCCAGTCAGAGCGCCATTCGGTATCGACATGCAGGCCAAACAGGTCGAAAGGGCCCTTCCGCCAGGGATGCAAACCCATCAGAACCTGGCGTAATTGCTCCCGCTGAGCATCGCTGCAATCGTCGGCAAGGCCAATTTGTACTGTGTCCTGAAGGTTGAGGGTGCTCGCGCGCAATGGCGGTAGTGTGTCCAGTACCTGTTGCCACTGGTGGAGATCACCCCAGCGCGTCGGGCTCATACCCTGTTTAATCTGCTCGGGTAACGAGTCCGCCCAGTTACGCAGTGCCGGCAGTGCGCGCATGGCTGCAATGAGTTGCTGATAGTTAATCATGCCATCACCAGCAGGTAATCACTTGATAGCCAGCAATGACGCGAAATTAAAACATTGAAACCAGAAGTCGATATTACTGAACCCGGCCTGGCGCAGCCGCTGGCGATGAGCATCGGTAGTTTCCGGCACCAGCACATTCTCCAGAGCCGAACGTTTCTGGCTGATTTCCAGCTCGGAATAGCCGTTGGCGGTTTTAAACGCGTGATGCAGTTCGATCATCAGCTTGTTGAGATGGTTGTCAGCAAAGGCTATTTTTTCGGACAGAACCAGAATGCCGCCCGGTAAAAGGCCGTCGTAAATACGTTGTATCAGCATCTCGCGTAGCGGTGGTGCAACAAATTGCAGCGTAAAGTTCATCACCACCAGGGATGCGTTTTCGATAGCGATGTCGAGGATGTCCGCACAAACAAGTTGCACCGGCGCATCGCCATCATCCGCGGCGATCACTGACGCACAGCGTTCGAGCATGGCTGGTGAATTGTCTACCGCGATAATGCTGCAAGTCGCCGCTGTTATGCCGTGGCGCAGGGCGATAGTCGATGCGCCGAGGGAACAGCCGAGGTCGTAACAAGTGCTGTGTGGTTGTGCATAACGTTCGGCGAGGGTGCCGGTCATGGCGATGATGGTTTGATAGCCTGGCACGGAGCGCTGAATCATATCCGGGAAGACATCGACGACATCGGCGTCAAAACGAAAACCGGCGATGTCGGCCAGGGGTTTGGCGAACAGCGTATCGCGCTGTGTCTCGGGCTTAGTTTCGCGCTTAGTCATGTGCGGTCATTGCGTTACTAAAAGTCACTGTATATCGCCGTAACTCCCGGTAAATCACCGCCAGCGAGTCTTCGTCTGGTGCATAGTCCGGCAGCATAGTCTGCAAGCCCGCTGCGGACTTACAACGACACCACATCGAGCTTGAGATCGCTGAGTTTAGCCGCAGTATCGGCACTGGTGATGATCGCCGTGCTGCACTGCTCCTCAAGCAGGTAGGTACTGGCTACCCGCAGCAGGTCCTCCAGCTTGACGTCGCGGACTCGGTTGCGAAACAGCTCGCGTTTTTCCCGCGTACGGCCATGTAGCTCGGCGTGGAAAGTACTTTTCGCCTCGCCAGCCGGGGAGCCGGGTTTGTCGATGCTGGAAATCACCCCAAGGATGGCCTCCTCAACTGCCTGCCAGTCGTGTGTTTCGCTGTGTAGCCAGTCCAGTGATCCCCTGAAATCGGCCAGTGTGTCAGTCGTGCGGGGGTCGCGGTAAGAAAAAAAACGGAACGCGCCAATGTTGTTGTCCTGCCCGGCGCCACCGCCATAGGCGCCACCCTGTTCGCGAATAGCGCGATGTAAATAGCCGTTGCGCAGAAATCCGCCGAGCACATTAAGGGGTGCCGCGTCCGGGTGATCCATCGGCACCGTCGGGTAGGCCTGAGCACAGAAGTTGACCTGCGTGCTGGTTTTCCATAGCTGGCGTGTGGTGGCGCAG
>JBFJZC010000330.1:0-3290 GCA_041622295.1 Porticoccaceae bacterium | reverse complement strand
GGGCTGCCTGTTTGCATACTTAACGTACCGCAGTTTGCTAAAGCGACTAATTTTTTTAGGGGCATCTATTGTTGTTCCGATAGTCGCTAACGGTTTCAGAGCTTATATGATTGTCATGATTGGTCATGTTAGCGACATGAAGTTGGCAACTGGCGTCGATCACCTGATTTACGGCTGGGTATTTTTTGGCCTGGTTATGTTTATCCTGTTCGGTGTGGGCTCTATCTGGCGGGACCCTGATCCAGACCGAGTGATGCCGGACAGTAACGCCACATTGCACCCGGAGAACGGTGCGGCGAAAGGGTATGCACCTTTTTCTGTCGGCGCGCTTGCCCTGGTCACGGCGTTTATCTGGCCGCTAACCGCCTATGTTGTCGAGCATCAGCAGACGGTGAATGCTGTGGCGCCGCTTGAGGCACCAACGGGGCGCAACGACTGGATGGTTATTGATGAACAATGGCAATGGCGACCGGTGGTCAAAGGTGCTGATGAAGAAATGCAGCAGTTCTATCGCCGGGATAGTAATGCCAGTGAGGGTGGTCATACGGTCGGCGTTTATATCGGGCAGTTTCTCGCACAGGATCAGGGTAAAGAGCTGATAAACAGTCAGAACGTCTTCGTTGTTCAAAAATCGCCACACTGGCGTATCACGTCAGAAGATAAAGTACTTGTTACATTAAAGGGGGAGGCCGTCGAAGTTGATCGGGCGGTGGTGAAAGGCTCGGGTGTCCATCTGATGGTATTGCGGTGGTATCGCCTGGGCGATGACTACACCGCTAATCCCTATCTCGCCAAGTTGCGGGGCGGCCTGGCAAAGCTGACGTTTGCCAGGCAGGATTCCGCTTACATTACCGTTGCGCTCGCAGTCGAAGATAATCCGAGCCAGTCTCTGGATATTCTGCAGGACTTTATTGAAGTAATGCTTCCGGCGCTTGAAGACGGTCTCGACCGTGTGGTGGGTGAAATCGGTGGGTGACGATACCGCGCGTACACCGCCGTTGGTCGCTCATGTGATATACGCCCTGGGTACGGGGGGGCTTGAAAATGGTCTGGTTAATATTATTAATCGAACACCTCCGGACAGCTATCGGCACGTAATAATTTGCCTGACTCAGGCGGACGGATTTCAAAATCGCATCACCGTACCCGGTGTCGAGGTGATTGCACTGCATAAACGGCCAGGACACGAACTGGGGGTGTACTGGCGCTTATGGGCGGCACTGAGAAGGCTGCGACCAGCGATTATCCACACGCGGAATCTGGCGGCGCTGGAGACCCAGGTTATCGCCTGTTTATTACCGGGCACGAAAAGGGTGCATGGCGAGCATGGCCGCGATGTTTACGATCTAGAAGGGCAGAACAAAAAATACAACTTGTTGCGCAAGGTGATACGGCCCCTGGTGCATTGCTACATAGCTGTCAGTAAAGATCTCCAGCATTGGTTGTTGAGGACGGTTGGTGTAAACCCGCATAAAGTAAAACAGATATATAACGGGGTCGATCAGGAAAAATTTTGTCCGGGTTCCGGAAACAGGTCGGTTTTAGCCCCGGCAGCATTCTTTGGGGATGATTCTCTGGTGATCGGCACCGTTGGACGGTTGGCCGAGGTTAAGCACCAGTGTGCTCTGGTTCAGGCGTTTGAGTTGTTATGCCAGCGTTACCCCCAATATCACAGCCGATTGCGTTTGGTGATGGTCGGGGATGGGCCTCTGGAGGCAAAAATTCGTGATCAGGTATCAGCGTCCGGCCTTTCATCGCAGGTGTGGATGACCGGTGCCAGAGACGATATTGCTGAGCTTATGCGGCTGATGGACATATTTATTTTGCCATCTCTTGGTGAAGGTATTTCCAATACGATACTGGAAGCCATGGCAGTTGGCTTGCCAGTAGTCGCCACAGATGTTGGTGGTAACCCCGAGCTAATTGAGGATGGTGTTAATGGCCGCCTGGTGCCAGTCGGTGATGCCAGCGCGCTGGCTGACGCTATTTTTGAGCTGCTCGAAAGCCCTGCATTACGTGAGTCGATGAGGGATAAAAATCTGCGGAAGGTGGCGGCCAATTTTTCCTGGAGCAAAACAGTCGACCAATATCTATCTGTGTATGACCGCTTGCTCGGCCTGGCTGAGGTTCGACCTGTTAAGGCCACACATTCGGCAACGAAGGCTCCCTGATGAGCGGCGGCGGGTCAGTTGGTGAGGAGCAGTTCTGGTGCCTGAAATGACCAGTTTTAGCGGCGGAAAAATTTGTGCCGGCCACCTGTCGTCTGCGATGCGAGTAGCGAATGGAAATATTTTATTTGTTGTTTGCATGCGCCAAAGTAAATCAGAGGCTGCTTAGATAATGTGTGGTATCGCTGGAATACTTGACGTTCGTCGTGACCGGGACATCGACCGCGATTTACTGGCACGCATGAATCAGTCGCAATTTCATCGGGGTCCGGATGAAGGCGGTCAGCATTTTGAGCCAGGACTGGGGCTTGCTCATCGACGTCTTTCGATCATCGATCTGTCATCCGGTCAGCAACCGATGTTTAACGGCGACAGAAGTGTCTGCGTAACGTTTAACGGTGAAATTTATAATTTCATGGCATTGCGCAAGGAGCTTGAAGCCAGCGGCTATATCTTCAAAACCCATTGTGACACCGAGGTGATTGTCCACGGCTGGAGCGCCTGGGGCGAGGCGTGTGTCGAAAAATTCAGGGGGATGTTTGCCTTTGCAGTCTGGGATCGTCATCAGCGCAGTCTTTTTCTGGCTCGGGATCGACTAGGTATCAAGCCCCTGTTTTATTCGCTCTTGCCCGATGGCCATTTTATTTTCGGTTCTGAGCTCAAAGTGCTTAAGTGCCATCCAGGTTTACCTCAAAAAATTGAGCCCACCGCAATCGAAGATTATTTCGCCCTCGGTTACATTCCGGAACCAAAAACCATCTATCAGGGCGTTTATAAGTTACATCCAGGTCATACGTTAACTGTCCGAGCGGGGCAGGAGTCAGCCCAGCCACGGCAGTATTGGGATATACCGTTCCAGCCGATCCAGTTCGATTCCGAGCAGGCGTTACAGGAGGAGCTGGTCGAGCGTCTACGTGAGGCGGTGGGCATCAGGATGATCGCCGAAGTACCGCTTGGCGCCTTCCTGTCTGGTGGCGTCGATTCCAGTGCAGTTGTCGCAATGATGGCGCAACTGCAAAGTGAACCGGTGAATACCTGTTCGATCGGCTTTAACGCCACCGGCTTTGACGAATCCATCTATGCGCAGCGGGTGGCTGATCAGTTCGGTACCCGCCATCACGT
>JBFJZC010000329.1:0-3291 GCA_041622295.1 Porticoccaceae bacterium | reverse complement strand
TCACGAAGTTCTTTAACCTGGGAAGCCTTGATAGCTGTCATACGGGAAATCCTCTCAATTGTTCAATTGTTAGCTGACAAAAAGGGGGCAGCGCCCCCTTTTTGTCCCACGCAGCAGGGTACTGAATACCTCTGCCAATCGCTTGTTTATTCCTGGGTAGCGGTCTGCTCTTCAGTGGCCGGGGTTGCGACGTTATCAGCGACCGGGTCAGTTGCCTCGTCAGCCACTTCATCAGTCACTTCAACAAATTCGTCACGGACCGATAGATCTGCACCGCCATTTTTGCCTTCCAGAACCGCATCGGCCATCGCTTTCACATACAAGCCAACGGCACGGATGGCGTCGTCATTACCAGGAATCACGACATCTACCCCATCTGGATCACTATTGGTATCGACGATTCCGATCACCGGAATACCGAGCTTGTTAGCCTCTTGCACGGCAATACGTTCGTGGTCAACGTCTATCACGAATAAGGCATCCGGCAAACCACCCATATTATTGATACCGCCGATAGAGCGCTCCAGCTTCTCCATCATGCGAATTCGCATCAAAGCCTCTTTTTTGGTCAGCTTGTCAAAGGTGCCATCTTTGCTCTGCTCCTGCAAATCCCGATAGCGCTTGATGGAAGCACGAATGGTTTTATAGTTGGTCAACATGCCACCTAACCAGCGATTGCTCACGTAGGGCATGCCCGCTCTTTCCGCTTCCTCCTTGATTATTTTTTGAGCAGCACGTTTAGTGCCGACAAACAGAATTTTGTTGCCGTTGGCGGCCAGCTGGCGCACCTGTTCCAACGCTGCATTAAACGCTGGCAACGTGTGTTCAAGATTTATGACGTGGATTTTGTTCCGCGCGCCGAAAATATAAGGGCTCATTTTCGGATTCCAGAAGCGGGTCTGGTGGCCAAAATGTACACCCGCTTGCAACATATCTCGCATACTGACGCTAGTCATAGTCTTTTCCTGTGGTTTAGGGTTACTCTCCCACATACCCCATTGATCAACCCGCTGTTTAACGAGGCGGGCACCCGGATCTAATGTGTCGATATGTGTTCGTATTTGGGTTTTCCAGACAGCTGTGCCGTCGGGCGCGCTTTATACCATATTCCGATGCCCTGTTGAAGCAAAAACAGGTGCAGGTTCGGCAGCTGCCGAATTCCTGACAAGACTCGCGAGTGCGAGAAATTGGTTACAATGTCCCGCCCAGTATCGTTAAGCCGTGAACTGCCACATGCCCACAGCCATTAAGTCCACCGAGGAAATTGCCAAAATGCGTGTCGCCGGAAGGCTGGCGGCCGAGGTGCTGGAAATGATCGCGCCTTACGTTGAGCCAGGCATCAGCACGTTCGAACTCGATCGCATCTGCCACGACTACATGGTTAAAGTGCAGAAATCCATACCTGCCTGCCTTAACTATCGCGGCTTCCCAAAATCTATCTGCACATCAGTCAACCAGGTCATATGCCACGGCATTCCCAGCGAAAGCAAGATCCTTAAGAGCGGAGACATTGTCAACCTCGATATAACGGTCATCAAAGACGGTTATTTCGGCGACACAAGCCAGATGTTTTGTGTGGGGAAAACGCCTGATCACGCCCAACGTCTTGTTAAGGTAGCTCAGGAGTGCCTGTACAAGGCTATCGCCATTGTCAGACCCGGCATCCACTTAGGCGACATTGGTCACGTCATTCAAAGCTACGCAGAAAGCCAGTACTACTCCGTGGTTAGAGAGTACTGTGGTCATGGCATAGGCACCGAGTTCCATGAAGACCCCCAGGTGCTACATTACGGCAAGCCGGGTACAGGCCTGGAATTAAAGGAAGGCATGACCTTTACGATTGAACCAATGATCAACGCCGGCAAGCACCACACAAAGTTAAAAAAAGACGGGTGGACTGTAGAGACTCGCGATGGCCGTCTGTCGGCGCAATGGGAGCATACGCTTTGCGTTACCCGCGACGGGGTTGAGGTGCTGACTGCCCGCCGCGACGAGCTCCCGTTCTCATAATGAAATCTGCGCCCCGACCATATCGCGATTGCCTTTTGCAACAGTATGAGACGCATTGAGCGATGAACCTCACGACCTCAGCACCACTGCTGTTTTTTGATGAGAAACGGTTCTTGTCCGATCTTGAACACGGACTGCCAATCCCCATTTATCGCAATGCCATCAGTGCGGCCAATCGCCATCTCAATACACGTTTTGAACAGGGTGAACAAATCCGCACGTTGATCAGAGAGCGCGCTGCCTTTATTGACCGCATCCTCCTGCATGCCTGGCAGCGTTTTGAATGGAACGACAATATCGCTTTACTGGCGGTCGGCGGGTACGGTCGCTTTGAGCTGCATCCTCACTCGGATGTCGATTTACTGATTCTCACCAAGCGGCAAAATCATGACCGGTACAGGAAAAGCATCAGTGATTTTTTAACCTTTCTATGGGACATACAACTCAAAATCGGCCACAGTGTGCGTTCCATTAAGCAGTGCGTACGTGAAGCAAAAGCCGATATCACTGTAGTCACCAATTTGCTCGAAAGCCGCTTGCTTGTCGGCAATGCTCACCTGAGCGAAGCCATGCGGGAACAGACCGGACCAGCCAAAATATGGCCCTCGGAAGCCTTTTTCCGCGCCAAACGCAAAGAGCAGGCCGAGCGCCACAAAAAACACGGTAATACAGAATATAACCTCGAACCCAACATCAAGGAGGCGCCGGGGGGACTCCGCGATATTCAGACCATCGACTGGATCGCGAAACGTCATTATGGCGTCAGCGCACGCGCCGCGCTGATCCTTACCGGCTTTTTATCCGAAGAGGAATTTCAGCTAATCGGCCAGGGTGAAGAATTTCTCTGGCGTGTCCGCTACGGTTTGCACATGATCGCCGATCGCCCGGAAGAACGTCTGTTGTTTGATTATCAGCGCAAACTCGCAGAAATGTTCGGCTATACCGACAACGACCAACGCCTCGCTGTCGAGCAGTTTATGCAGCGGTATTATCGCGTTGTACTCGCCATGCACGAACAGAATGACGTGCTCTCGCAGTACCTTGACGAAGTGATTCTCTGCGGCGACAAAACCGCCTCGACGCGAGTTATCAATGAACGCTTTCAAATCCGTGACGACCACATTGAAGCGATTAGTGACACGCTCTTTGCCCAATATCCTTCGGCATTGCTGGAAATTTTCGTACTGCTTGGCGAAGACTCGAGCATCGCTGGCGTACGCTCCAAGACTATTCGTCAAATTCGGGAAAATCGCCATCGGATCGACGATGCATTTCGTGAGG
>JBFJZC010000328.1:0-3300 GCA_041622295.1 Porticoccaceae bacterium | reverse complement strand
TGCACAGAAATTGCCGAAGGACGTTTTATTGACCTCATCGAAGTGGATGCCGCTTCACGCACCAAGGTGGAGGACACTCGCGAGCTGCTCGATAATGTGCAATACCTGCCGAGCCGCGGCCGCTATAAAGTCTATTTGATCGACGAAGTGCATATGCTGTCTGGCCACAGCTTTAACGCACTCCTGAAAACCCTCGAAGAACCGCCGCCGCATGTAAAGTTTCTGCTTGCCACCACCGACCCACAGAAACTCCCGGTCACCATTCTGTCACGTTGTTTGCAATTCAATCTGAAGAACCTCAGTCCCGAGAGTATTGTTGAATATTTGCGCATGGTTCTGGCCAGCGAAAACGTACCCGTCGAGGAGGCGGCAATGTGGGCGCTGGCGCGAGCTGCGGACGGCAGCATGCGCGATGCACTCAGCCTTACCGATCAAGGCATTGCCCACGGTAACGGCAAGCTTACGGAAGCTGAACTGAGTGTCATGCTGGGTACGATTGATCGGTCTACGGTGCTCGATATGTGCCGCGCACTGGCCGAACGTGACGCAGTAAAGGCCTTGCAGCTGGTCGAAGCGTTGGCTGAGCATTCGCCAGATTATGGCGGTGCGTTGGCCGAAATGCTGTCTATCTGGCACCGTGTAGCCGTGATCCAGGCCGTCCCCGGCGCTCTGGATAACAGCCTGGGTGACCTGGAAGTCATCGTAGAACTGGCTGGCAAATTAAGTCGAGAAGATGTTCAGTTATTCTACCAGGTGTGTCTGTTAGGGCGACGAGATCTATCGTTGGCGGCAGATCCGAGGAGTGGCCTGGAAATGGTGTTGTTACGCCAGTTGGCGTTTCAGCCAGTGCTGGAAGAACGTCTTGATCCACCCCAGACTGTTATTGCCGTACAGGACGGGCAACCGAACCCTGGACCCACGCAAACAGGCGCGCCGACGACTGTGCTTCAAAAAGGGGGCATTGAGGCCGTAAAAAAGTCTGAACCCGGGTCGCAGGCTGAGCAGGCGGCGACCTCTGTGCGGCAGCCAGATACCGTGGCTGGCGCTCTGGCCGAACACTCAAGCGGTGAAAATCCGGCGGCGGCCAGTCTTACGGCCGGGGGCGAGATCAGCGCAGCGCAGCGGGCCGACGAAGCTGTTGAGGCAGACGTTGATACAGAAAATGATGAAAAAGATAACGCCGACGACTTTGCCGCGCTGACCTTATTAATCAGCGAGATTAGGAAAGATAAAGCTGCACAGAGGGATGTTGGTGCGCCACCGGGGACTTCCCAGGCCATCGATGTGACTGCAATGGGTGACAGGCCTGATGACTCGTTTGACGGTGCTGTTGGCAGCGTTGGTGATGTCGACGCTAACTCCGCCGTTACGGCATGTCAGCACGCCAAGGGCGGGGCAGCTGCGGTAGACCCTGCGGTAGACCTTGAGATTGCCCCGCCAAAGCTCGACGACGCTGTTGCTGGTAAGGGGATGTCAGCCTTAACTAATCAAAGCTGGCTGCAAATCTGCCATCAGCTGGCCATTGACGGCCGTTTGTTGAACATCGCCTCAAACCTGTTGCTGGTCGAGAGAAAGGGTGAGCAAGTCCAGTTCCGGCTGGACGAAAGTCATAGCGCTCTGTACGACGACAGCCACCCGCAGCGCATTGCACAGGCGCTCACCGATTATCTCTGCACAGCGGTTTCTGTTGCCATAGAGGTTGCGCCAGTGGTTGAGGAAACCCCCAGTCTTTACCGGTTGCGTAAACTGGCTGAACGACAGGCGGCGGCAGTACAGGCATTGCGAGAAGACCCCCTGGTGAAAGAGCTGGAGCAGCGTTTTGGTGGCACATTACTGGAACAAACCGTAACACCTATTGATTAGCGAGGTAGTCATGAAAGGTTTGAATGACATGATGAAACAGGCGCAACAGATGCAGGAAAAAATGCAAAAGTTGCAGGAGCAGGCAGCTTCCGCCGAGGTTATCGGTGAGTCGGGTGCTGGGCTGGTGAAAGTTGTTATGACCGGTCGTCACGACGTTCGTAAAGTAAGCGTTGATCCCAGCCTGCTCAGCGAGGACAAGGAAGTTCTGGAAGACCTGCTGGCAGCGGCAGTTAACGATGCGGTCCGTAAGGTTGAACAGGAAACCGGATCGATTATGGGTGACTTGATGGCCGGTATGCAGTTGCCGCCCGGCTTTAAACTACCGTTCTAGGTAAAGTTAACCTGGCGCTGGTTAATCTGATCGTTAATCCAGACACTGCCAGGCTGGATACAACCAGGCAGGACATAGCGAAGCTGGACCTTGTTGCTCTAAACATTACTGCGTTGCTCTAAAAATTACTGTGCCGAAAATTGCGATTAGAGAGATCACGATCTTCAGCAGACTTCCGAGGTAGTGTGCATGTACGGCCCGTTGATTGATGAACTGATAGATGCGCTGCGTTGTCTGCCCGGTGTTGGTCCGAAGTCGGCCCAGCGTATGGCACTGCATTTACTGGAGCGGGATCGGGCTGGAGCAGAGCGGTTATCGGCAGCAGTAGCTGAGGCAGCCAGCAAGGTGGGGCGTTGCCGTCGCTGCCGGACACTAACCGAGCAGGATGAATGCACTATCTGTGCGAATCCGGCGCGGAATCAACAGCTACTGTGTGTGTTGGAGACGCCCGCTGACCTGTTCGCGATCGAGCAATCTGGTAGCTATCGCGGGCGCTACTTTGTGTTGCTCGGTCATCTATCTCCCATAGACGGTATTGGTCCTGAAGCGATTGGTGTTGATCATTTGATGCAACGCCTGGAAGACGAAGATATAGAAGAGTTGATTCTGGCGACTAATCTGACCGTTGAAGGTGAGGCAACCGCGCATTTTATCGGTGAAAAAGCCACTGCTGCTGGAGTGACCGTGACGCGTATTGCTCATGGCGTGCCGTTGGGCGGCGAGCTTGAATATGTTGATGGCGGAACTTTGAGTCACGCCTTTAACAGCCGTAAACAGTTTTGATCCGGATACGGCAATGACCATGTCAACGACAACCACAACGACAACCGTTGAACCACCGCAGCTCATCGATAATGCCAGCGCTTTGCGCGAGGCCATCAGGCAATTACGAGCAGTGAGCGCCGTGGCCCTCGATACTGAATTTATTCGTACGGACACTTTTTACCCGCTGCTTGGTCTGGTGCAGTTATCTGATGGTTTTTCTACCTGGTTGATAGATCCTTTGACCATGTCGACAGAGGAGTTAGCGCCATTGGTTGAGCTGCTGCTCGATCAAGGTGTCGTCAAGGTGATTCATTCCTGCTCGGAAGATATGGAGGTGCTGC
>JBFJZC010000327.1:0-3301 GCA_041622295.1 Porticoccaceae bacterium | reverse complement strand
TGTGAATACCAGCATTATGCCGCAGATATTACCCGTACCTTTCCCGTCAATGGCGTTTTTAGCGCCGAGCAAAAAGCTCTCTATGAAATAGTACTCAATGCGCAACTGGCCGCTATTGATGCAGTTGCGGCTGGGCGCCACTGGAATGAGCCACACGAAGTGACGGTAGAGGTAATTACGGCGGGTTTAGTCGATCTTGGCCTGCTCAAGGGTGAGGTGTCAGAGCTCATTGAAAAGGGTGCTTACACTGATTTTTACATGCATCGGGCCGGGCACTGGTTGGGCATGGATGTTCACGATGTTGGTGACTACAAGATCGATAATGAGTGGCGTTTACTGGAGCCTGGCATGGTTATGACCGTAGAGCCGGGTATCTATATCGCGCCCGATAACCGCAAAGTGGCGAAAAAATGGCGAGGTATTGGCATTCGCATAGAAGACGACGTTGCGATTACGCGGAAAGGCGCTGAGGTGTTAACCGCTGGTGTACCCAAAACCGTGGCGGATATCGAAGCCCTGATGGCTCGTTGAGCAAGCAGCCATGAGCGACTCTGTGCCCAGCAAAATAGACATTGCCATCATTGGCAATGGACTGACGGGCTTGTGCCTGGGGTTGATCCTGGGGCGGCAACAAGCGTCCTGGAAGGTCCTGCTGTTAAATTCGGTAGCTGTCGTCAGTGATCAAACCGCTGTGGATCACCGCTACATTGCGCTTGCCGAAAGCAGTCGTCGCCTATTCGAAAGGATCGGCCTGTGGCCAGTCATCGCGGCCCAGGCGGCGGCGATTACCGGTATCGACGTTAGCGATCGCGGGCACATGGGACGTTGTCATCTCGAAGCGAAAGAGCAGGGGCTTGGCGCCTATGGCTATGTAATCAGTGCGCGCAACTTAGCCGATATCGTGTCCGAGGCCGTGACTCTGCTGCCCAATGTTGAGACAGTGAGTACAGTTGAGGCGCCCATGTTAAAGCCGGTGGCAAACGGTATGGTGCTTGATACGAAAGCGCTGAGTCGGTGTGCCGAGCTGGTCTTACTGGCCAACGGTGAAGCGCCTGTACAGGCCCAAAGATTGGGTATCCAGTTTCGGCGCAAGGACTACGGACGTTACGCGCTGACCGCAGATGTGTCTCTGGTCGAAGCTCAACATGGAACAGCCTATGAGCGTTTTACGGCGGCTGGGCCAATAGCCTTACTGCCGGTGTTAGCTGAGGCAGATAGTGTATCGCGCGCGTCTCTGGTGTGGACATTGTCAGCGGAACAGGCGGAACCATTGCTGCAGGCCAGTCAGGAGTCGTTTATCGAGCAGTTCTACGCCAGCTTTGGCCGCCGCGCGGGTGCGATAGCGGCCGTTACAAACCGGAGGGTTGTGCCTCTTGCGAGGACCCTTGCCGTGGAGCAGGTGCGTAGTCATCTGGCCTTGATGGGGACGGCGGCGCACAGCCTGCACCCTGTCGCAGGCCAGGGTTTTAATCTTACGTTGCGCGATATCGCCACCCTTGGGGAGGTGTTGTCGACGGCTTACAGCAGCGGTGCCGGCATTGGCAGTCTGGCCACCCTGCAGACTTACCAGCGGCGTCGTCAGACCGATCAGGCTAGAACGGTGGCACTGAGTGATTACTTGCCCCGTGTGTTTGCCAGTACCAAACCGCTGGTATCTGTGGCTAGAACTGCTGGTTTGCTAGGTCTTGATCTGACCCCGGGTTTACGGGGGGCTTTCGCACGTTTTGGCGCTGGTTTAGCGACCCGCGAGGCGAGAATAAGTGGCTAGTCCTGACTATGATGTGGTAGTGGGTGGTGCTGGCATCGTCGGTGCTACGTTGGCCCTGGCGCTTGCCCGCCTGTCTGGGGGCGGGGCCGTCGGCGCAGAAGGACGGTCTCTAAAGATCGCGCTCATAGAGCCAAAAAAAACGATTCATGCCCCGGCAGGTGATGCGTTTGACAGCCGCGTGGTGGCGCTCACCGAAGCGTCGCGCCTGCTGCTGGATGCCCTCGGAGTATGGCCGTCTATCAGCGCTGTCAGGGTCTGTCCATACACACGTATGTATGTTCGTGATGGTGAGGGGAGCGGTTGCGTTGAGTTCGATAGTGCTGATGTCCAGCAACCGAATCTGGGTCATATCATCGAAAATTCGCTGGTGCAGCACAGTTTGATGGCGGCGGTTGAGCGCCAGACCAACATTGACCTTCGCAGTCCCGATACGATTCGCTCTCTGTCGCGACCGGGGAGCGACAGCATTTCGTTGGCGCTCGACGCCACCACTGTCACGGCATCGTTATTAGTGATTGCGGATGGAGCACAGTCCCGGCTCAGAGATCTATGTGGTTTTGAGGTGCGTGAATGGGGTTATGGACACCAGGCAATAGTGGCCACCGTGCGCTGTGAGAAAGGCCATCAATACGCTGCGCGGCAATGGTTTTCGGCGGCCGGGCCGCTCGCGTTTCTGCCTTTACAGACGCGCGCTGGCGACAGTCATGAGGTCTCTATTGTCTGGTCTCAGGTGACCGAACGCAGTGAACAATTGATGGCGTTGACAGACGAGGCTTTTGGTCAGGAATTGACCACCGCCAGCGAGCGTGAACTGGGTAGCATTGAACAGGTGTCACGGCGTTTCAGCTTTCCGCTACGGCAATGCCATGCGGTTGACTATGTGCAGCCTCGGGTAGCATTAATTGGCGACGCGGCGCATACCATTCACCCCCTGGCCGGCCTGGGGGTCAATTTAGGCTTGAGTGACGTCAGTGTATTGTCTGACGAATTGCAGCGAAGCATGGATAAAGGCGTGGATGTCGGGGCTCAACCGGCGCTGCAGCGCTACCAGCGTCGCCGCAAGCCGGAAAACCTCGCTGTTATGGCGGCTATGGAGGGGTTTAAGCGCTTATTCGAAAGTGATGAAGCAGCCTTGCGATTGTTGCGCAACCTGGGCATGAACCGGTTTAATCGTTTGGCACCATTGAAGAATCTTTTTATAAGGCAAGCGATGGGCCTTGGTAAATAAAAACAGCCTCGCTTGAGCCCTCAGCATTAGTGTTTTGGTTTGTAGAGAGACCCTCCAGCAAGTAATCTGGAGCAGCTTGCTGGCCTGGGGGATCCGCAATCTGAGCGCTCGTGCAAGCGCTGCCACAGCTACCGTTATGTTGGAGCAACAGTCCGCAACAGCTGAAGTTTATTGCTGGTTCAGGCGACTATATATCGGAAAGCTAGCGGCCACGGGCTCGACGGTGTGTGGTCGTCAGTTTAGAATGCGCCGCTTTAGTGTTCGGTGTTGTTATGTTGTTACACACCCCTCTGTATGCGGCGCAT
>JBFJZC010000326.1:0-3332 GCA_041622295.1 Porticoccaceae bacterium | reverse complement strand
GGCCTGCTGTTATAGCTGTTCAATCCACGCGTTGATTCCCAGCGGCCGGCCTGTTGTCTCTGACTGACGCAACTTCGAATAGACATCGCCCTAGTCTATTGCCAGCAGCCCAAAAAAACCACCGTAACGGGCGAGAACCGGTAGAATTTTCACCAAACCATCATCCTGGCTAGCCAGGTGGGCGGCAGCGCTCGACCACGGCCTTTGTTGTGCCTATTCGACAAGCCAGGCTCTGACCGGATTAAGCGAGACGTAATGGACTGCGTTTAGCAGCTGTTCTTCATCCATGACTATTGAACCGAAGCGTCCCTGCCATAAATGACCTGTGACGCGTAACCGGGCATTAATGTAGCCGCTATAACGGCGGTGCGCGTCGGCAAAGGTACGGCGCAGTCCATCCTCTTCCGCCGCTGGCACCACGACCAGATGGACATGATTGGGCATCAAGCAGTACGCCCAGATCTGTGGACCAGTCTTGCGGGCTGCTTCAGCGAGTAGATCCCGGTAAAGCAGGTAATCATCATCCTCAAAGAAGGTCTGTGAGCGTCGGTTACCCCGTTGCGTGACGTGGTGTGGATACTCTGGAATAACTAGTCCTGGTCAGCGTGACATCAGACAAGCCTGATCCAAAAACTATATTTAGTAAACTGTCACCGTAATGCTCGTAATGCTCGTTATACATGAGTTTCATCTGGAATTTGAGCCAATAGATCGGTAACTCCAATATCCACATTCGCCTGCGATAGCAAAGTAGAAGCTTGCCCCCGATGGTGCGTTTGATGGTTAAAAAAATGGAGAACCAAGCTCGAATATCGTTTGTTGGCAGGAATTCCTTTGGTGTTGTGGTAGCTGAGAACGAAATCCAGATCACCTTCGGATAGCTCGGCTACCCAGTTGATAATTTTTCGATCCAGCCATATCCGTTGCTCAGACAGGCTAGCTAGATCGTCAAAGACCATCTGATCTAGGCTCGTTGGATTTTGAAGATCAGCAACCTCCCGCAACGAGCTTCGACAGGACGGATGGGTAGCAAACCGTTTAAGCCAGATGATGTCACCTACGAGAATATGATTCAGAATTCCCAGAGTGGAGCCAAAAAAGGCCCCACGACCTTTGGCTAATTCTGTTGCAGAGAGGTGCCCCGCAGCCTCATACACCTTTGAGTTCATCCACTGATTGTAGGCGGCTAGCAATTCAAAGTGATTTTTCAGGCTCATCAGAGTTCCTTCTCATGTATAACAGTTTATTCAAGAGCCCCATTCCCACTATCACCTGGCTCACGATCAACCTAACCAGACAGGCAGGAAAACAGCCTTATATAGCAATACTTCAACAGGTCAGCACGTCTTTCGCAACTATAAACTCAACCTGTTAGTGCGCCGACTTCACCGTAACGCTCTATTCTTTTACGCAGGTTAGCGATTAATAAAAAGTGATCACGAGAACAGGGCTACTGATCCCGGCGAGTTGGGATATCGAGGGCAGCGGATCGGGATAATTGGGTCGCGGGGTAACTGGGCCAGGGCTGCCAGGTCGGGTTTTGAAGCGTTATATTCCAAAACCCGACCAGCCTTTTGCGCCTGTGTTACCGGGCGCGAATACTAACTATTTAATTTTATCGGTAAAGTTCGGCAGCACTTTCTCGGTTAGCAGCTCGAAGTGGCGCATCATTTTGTTCTGCGGAATCAGGCCGTTGTAGGTAAACAGCCAGAAATGGTCGCAGGGCAAATCTTTAAATAGCTTTTCGAGTTTGCGGGTGACGGTATCGGGGCTGCCGCAGATCACCAGGCCGCGCTCTTCAATGGTTTCGAAATCGTTCTGCACAGTAAAGGGGTCTTCGCCCTTTTTCATGATGGCGGCATTGAAACCAAAGGGCTGGAAGAAATTACACCACACGTAGGCACCGGCATTGCGGGCGATGGCGTAGGCTTCTTCGTCGGTGTCGGCGACGATGACTTCGCGGGTCATGCCCATGCGGTAGGTTTTGCCCGCTTTGGCTGCGGCTTCTTTGGCGGCGCGAATGTGCGTCTGTGCGGTTTCTACGTCGGTGATGATGGTAATCGGCGTGACTTCATTTTCCTGGGCCCAGACTATCGAGCTTTCGGAAACACTGAAAGGCTGAAACAGTTCCGGCATGCGCTTGTTGTAGGTGCTCGGCGCGATACCGATTTCCGTCAGGTAGCCGTTTTCGTCAACGCCCTGACCATATTTGCGGGTCACGTTGTGGGTCGCCCAGAATGTTTTGGCCGGGGGGATTTCCCAGTGCCTGCTTTTGTGTGAAAAGGTGTCGTTAGCCCAGGCCTTTTTAATAATTTCAAAATGGTCGTAGTACAGCTCTTTCTTCAGGGCGTCATAGGCTTCCGGGCCGAGTTCGGGTTCTTTCGCCATATCGCCATTTTGCTGGCCCAGCGTCGCCACCCAACGCGGCTGATAACCGCGGGCAAAGCCGGCGAAGGTACGGCCACCGAGCATTTGATCCACCATGGCGATATCTTCCGCCAGACGAATCGGGTTGTGGGCAGGCAGGACGTTACCCAGCTGGCCAAATTTCATGTTTTTGGTTTGCATACCAAAATACAGGTTGAGCAACACTGGATTGTTCGAGACTTCTTCGCCCTCGATATGAAAATGATGCTCGGTGGTGCCCATGCCGTAATAGCCATGTTCGTCCATGTACTGCACCTGCTGGGTTATTTCCTTGAGCATCTGCTGGTACAGGTCGGTGCGCTTACCCGCCATACCTTTTTCAATTTCTTCAATGTTGCCAATCACGGGCAGATAAAATGCGCCTACTTCCATCGATGTCTCCTGGTACGTTGTGGTGATGAACTCAGATTAAGAGTCCCTGGTACAAAGCGCCTTTAGTATTTGCAGGCGCCCCGCCGTGGGCTTTATTGCCCCCCGACAAACAGTTGGTAAAGGCCATAAAATAATAAAGCGATAATGCCTGTTATCAGCATTCGACCAAAGCCGGAACGCTCCCCTGTGTATCGCGTACGCCTTAACTGCGGATTCTCGGCAATGTAGGTGTCGATAACGCCCTTGGCCTCTTTGAGGTCGATAATACGCCCATTGTTTTCACCAGAATGCTGTCGCAACAATTTGATGGCTTCGACCTTCCGATTAGCCAGCACGGCGGCGATCACATCCGGGGGTAGTTCCGGGTTCATTTGCTCGGTCTTTGTGTCGGGCTAACACCTATTTTTTCGGCGTAACGGCTGCCCATTAAATTAGCACCCCTTGTACACCGGGTCTCTGCCTTCTAGCACAGCATCAATCGCTTCCAGATGATCTTCGGTTTGTTGCAGTGTCGCCTGCATACCGGCGGCCAT
>JBFJZC010000325.1:0-3351 GCA_041622295.1 Porticoccaceae bacterium | reverse complement strand
GATCTCATCATGATTAACGGGCTGGTGTTCAATAAGCAGCTGTCGTGGATGATCAAGTGGCTGGAAGGCGTCGGCATCAAGCATATTCGCGCTCAGGTGACCGACCCGGCAATACAGGCAAAGCTTATCCCTGACTATGACTTTGGTTGTAAACGACCGAGCTTTACCAATAAGTTTTATCCGGTATTTAACGAAAAGCACGTTGAGCTGGTGACAGACCCGATAGCGCGTATTACCGAAAAAGGCATCGTTACCAAAGATGGTACCGAGCGCGAAATTGATACTTTAATTTGTGGCACGGGTTTTCAGGTGTTCCAAAAAGGCAGTGTCCCTACCTTCCGTGTTAAGGGGCTAAACGGGCTGGATATCAGCGAGTTTTGGGACGAAAACCGTTATCAGGCCTTTGAGGGCGCAACGGTTCCCCAGTTTCCAAATTTCTTTATGATTATGGGACCTTACAGTGTTTGTACTGCATCCTATTTCGGTATGATCGAAACACAGTCGCGCCACCTGGTGCGTTGTTTGAAGGCTGCCGAAAAGCGCAACGCTAATTACATTGAGGTGAAAAAGTCCGCCAACGACAAGAACTTCGAAAAAATTCAGCGGCGTACCAAGTACACGATTTTTCAGGCTGGCAATTGTGGTACATCCAATAGTTACTACATTGACCGTCATGGCGACAGTCCGTTTATCAGGCCTTCCACCAGTCTTGAGCAATGGCTGACCAGTTGCTTTTTCAGTATGAATAATTACGATTTTAAGGTGAAGTAAACGGCGTTTTTTAGTACAGCTGCTTGAGTTACCACTTGCTTGCTATAAAAGCATTGATTTATAAGAGCCACCCTCCGGGTGGCTTTTTTTAGGCTGGGGAATTAGCCAGATATTAGGCGGACACGCAGCGAGTTCTGGTTGACGCTGTGTAAACCCTCCTTTTGATGTTAGCCCGCCGCCAGGGCACGCAGGTTTAACGTGCCGCTGTATGGTTCGCCCTGTTGTGGGCGTGATGTATAAGAATCTAAAGAATCTACAAACACAGTTTTAACGGACAAGGAGGTCGCATGAATAAATCTGTTCATCCCGCGGTAGCGGCGCTGGTCATCGCCAGTGTGGTGCTGATATTTGGTGTCAAATACTGGCTTGACCAGAAGGTCCTGGAGCTGCCCAGACCGGCGCTAATGCAGCCGCATCCATCCGGCGGCGTGGTGGTACTGGTGGGGCTCAGCCTGTATCACCTGGCGGAGTCGGGAGAGCTGTTAACCACGCTTGATCTTGAGCCCCTGGGTGTCACCGAAATGGTTGGTGATTTTGCGTTCTTCGCCAACGGCGATCTGTTGATTCGCACGACTTCAGCCAGCCAGAATTTGTCGGATAACCTGGCGACGTTTGGGCGGCTTGAAAACAGTAGTTATGGTGCAGATGGTGAGCAAAATATGCTTTCCCGGTGTGTTCTTGCTGCAAAAACCTGTGCGGTATTTACTCGGCAATTACCGGCTTTAAACCGAACTTTCCGGCTTCATGTGGATTGGTCGGACGATACGGTTTTCGTGGCCGATACCAGTCGCCATCGGGTGCTCAAGTTTAACGCTCGGGGCGACTTGCAGGGCGGTAGTCAGGAGATGTTCAAATTCCCCAATCAGTTGCGGGTATACGACCATAAATTGTGGGTAGCAGATACTAATCACCACAGTCTGCGTGCGCTGTCCACAGCGACTGATAATTTTGGTGCGGAGATTGAAAGTCACCTGACCAAAGCCGGTGGTGAGTGGCGTTGGCCGAGCGCTTTTCTCAGGGTTGGGGAGAGCTGGTGGGTAGACGTCATGTCCAGTGGCATGAGCAACGGCAAAATCATTGTGTACGGCCCGGACTGGCAACGCAGGCAGGAGGTGGCTCTTCCTGAGCACGCAGATCCTGTCGCCATTGAAAAGCTGGGCAGGAGGGTGTTGATCTCCGACTGGGGGAATATTGCCATCTATCAATTTAGTGACGACGGTGTCCGATTGCCAGATCTGGAGGTCAAAGAATTGTCGGCTCGCCTGATCGAGATTCGTGCCAGGGCCAAATTACTGAAAACGATCAGCTGGAGCCTGCTTGGCCTGTTTGCGATTAGCTTATTTGTGGGTTTTATATTTGCTGTGCGAACCGCGCAAAACTCACGGGGCGAAGCAGCAGACGATCAGTCGGATAATACGTCGTTAACGGACGTTCGGTCGACCGTTCCGCCAGAAGGAATAGGGTTTGCGGTAAATGGCCTGTTTCGTTCCAGCCCAACCATCGCATTACTGGTCATTTTGTCGGGTCTGGGCACCACGCTTTATATACACCAGGTTCATACTCAGATTTTTGAGGCTGTTGCAATTCCCCTGTTACTTCTGGCTATGGCGTTTATTCCGTCATCCCTCGCGGTGAGACGTTTAGCAAATTGCCAGGTTCGTCTTTATCCGGACAGACTGTTGCTTACCGATCACGAAGGTCTACGAAAGCAAGCGGGGTTTGACCGGTTGGTCTGGTCGGATACCGCTGTCCTGGTTAAAGACCAGGTAATCCCCCTGACGAATTCGCAGGGTTATGAAGTTTATCCAGGCCTCGCTGATGCGTTAAAGCCTGTCCTTCAACAGGCCAATAAAATTACCGGCTCGGCAATGTTAAGGCATCGCTGGCGTAGCCCCGATGGTTTGTTAAAAGCTGCAGTTGTTACCGCTGTATTGTTATTTCTAACAATGGCCTATTTTGAGCGTGACGTGGTGTTGGCCTGGTTGAGTAGCCCTGGCTAGCCCCTTTGACATGGGGCATTGGCCGAGGGCGTAGGCAGCCCCCGGCGGAGCGGCATTTGTTACTGGCGATCTTGTGAGTTAGTTCACATTTTCTGCTTCGGAGAATTCCCTGTCCGGCGGCTTCGCAAAATTGGAGCGGGCGTGAAGCCTGTGGAATACTCCGGGATCTGGGTATAGAGGGGGCAGGGACGGAGCTAAATCTCGCTCCGAGGGCGCGACATAAAGTTTGCTAACAAGTTGAAAAATATAGTAAAAATATAAGGTTGGATAGGGTGTTGCCGATCTTCCTGTTATATCCACCGTGCTGGCGGGACACTGTTTGGTAGTTTCAGGGATGCGCTGGCCCATTGCTACAGTTAGCCGGTGAGATATTATGGCTATCAGGGCTAAAGTTTTTCGGAATCGAGTCGATAGGTAGACACGAAACCAGAAGTCCCACGAACGGTGGGGCGATAAAGGTGTACACAGAGCTCGCTTGTCGGACCGAGACGGGGAGCGGAACAGGATCATGACTGAAGAGATTGCCAGTACAACCGCGAGACAACAAGCCAGCGCCCCTCGGGCTGCCGCGGCGGTTGTT
>JBFJZC010000324.1:0-3356 GCA_041622295.1 Porticoccaceae bacterium | reverse complement strand
GGGCTTTTTTTATGTGCTTTCCACTAGTTACATTTGACCCATCAGCGCTACCGACAATTGATACCTTTATCCGTAGTGGCAGTTAAGCATCCGTAATAGCAGTTAAGCGCAGTAACGATTCAAACACTCGCCGCTCCCCCAACTCGATAGATCAACCGCTTTATTTCACGTCGAACCGATCGCAGGTAGACCGGCCGCATGCAACATGCAAACTGGCTCTATGCTTCCTGCTCAGCTGAAGCATCTAGCAGAGCGAGAATCTCTGCAGTCCTCGCTTCCATCAGACCCCGGTTGGCACGGCTCTCTACATTCAATCTAACCAACGGTTCGGTATTTGACGTCCGCACATTAAAGCGCCACTCGGCAAACTCCATGCTTACCCCATCGGTTTTGTCCACCGACAGTGCTGCCGAGGCATAGCGCTCTTCAATCTTGCGGAGAACCGCCCGGGCATCATGCACGGTGCGATTAATCTCACCACTGACCGGGTAGGCGGCCTGACGCGCCGCCACCAGCTCAGAAAGCTTCTTGCCACTGCTCGACAGTATCTCCACCACCAGCAACCAGGGGATCATGCCGCTGTCACAATAGGCAAAATCGCGGAAATAATGGTGTGCGCTCATTTCGCCGCCATACACCGCATCATGGTCGCGCATGCACTGTTTGATAAACGCATGGCCGGTCTTGCTCTGCACCGCTGTGCCGTTATATTTACGCACCAGCTCAATGGTATTCCAGGTCAGGCGCGGATCATGAACCACTGCGGCAGCGCCACGCTTGCGTAAAAAGGCCTCTGCCAGTAACCCGACCAGATAGTAGCCTTCGATAAAGTTGCCATTCTCGTCGAAGAAGAAGCAGCGGTCAAAATCGCCATCCCAGGCAATGCCCAGGTCAGCCTGCTGTTCGCGAACCATCTGTGCGGTGGCGACCCGGTTTTCCTCGAGCAGGGGGTTGGGCACGCCGTTGGGGAAATGACCATCGGGCTGATGATGGACTTTGATAAATCTGAGCGGCAGGTGACTTTCCAGCAAATCCACAATTGCCCCCGCACCGCCGTTGCCAGCATTTACCACCACCTTCAGGGCATGTAACGACTCGGGCGCCACATAACCAAGCAGATGCTCAATGTAGGCGCTTTTGTCTTCGTACCGCGTCACCCTGCCCCGCTCCGGTGATGCAGTGAATTCGCCGCTTTCCGCCAGCGCCTGTATTTCTGGCAGGCCGTCATCACCGCTGATCGGTCGCGACTGCTCGCGTACGAACTTCATCCCGTTATGATCCACGGGGTTATGGCTGGCGGTGACCATCAGGCCACCGTCGAAGCGGCCGTTAGAGGTTGCGAAATAGATCTCCTCGGTACCACATTCACCGATATGCGTCACATCACAACCGCTGTCGCAAATACCTTCAATCACCGCATCACACAGCGCCGGGCTAGTCAGGCGAATATCGTGGCCAACGACAACATGACTGGCGTTGAGGTACTGGGCGAAAGCCCGGCCAATACGATAAGCGATAGTTTCATTAAGCTGGTCCGGCACACGACCACGCACGTCATAGGCCTTAAAACAAACGTAGGGTTCTGTCATTAGCGAGCCTGATCCTTCAGATAGATATTGTTATAAACGTAGTTGGTCGCCTCGATATAGCCATCGACACTGCCACAGTCAAAGCGTCGACCCTTAAACTTGTAGGCCAGCACCTTACTGGTTTTGGCCATGGTCAACAGCGCGTCGGTGAGCTGTATCTCACCATTTTTACCTGGCTTTGTATGACGCAGAATTTCGAAAATAAACGGCGTAAGAATATAACGGCCGATAATCGCCAGGTTGCTCGGCGCATCTGCGGGATCCGGTTTTTCCACCATATCCGTCACCGTATACAAACCGGATTCTTCCTCAACACCGGCGATAATGCCGAACTTTGATACATCCGCGTCGTCCACCTCCTGGATAGCAATAACAGAACAATTGGTCCGGCGGTAGATGTCTGAAAGCTGCGCCATCACGCTCGGCCCCTCACAAATACACAGGTCATCTGCGAGGATCACGCCAAAAGGCTCGTTGCCGACCAGCAGTTCACCTGTCAGGATCGCATGCCCCAAACCTTTCATGGCCGACTGGCGGGTGGTGGCAAACTTACCCCGCGCAATAACATCGCGAATGCTGTTCAGATAACGCTCTTTGTCGGTGCCGGCTATCTGGTGCTCCAATTCATAACTGGTATCAAAAAAATCATTGATCGCCCGCTTGCCACGCCCGGTCACCAGGCAAATTTCATTAAGGCCTGCGTCCAGGGCTTCTTCGACGCCGTATTGCACCAGGGGCTTATTTACAACGGGGAGCATTTCTTTGGGCATGGATTTGGTGGCCGGTAAAAAACGGGTGCCATAACCCGCCACCGGAAACAAACATTTCTTGATCATCAATCACTTCCTTTTGTACCGGTCGCTTATAACATGCAAAAAGACCCGGGCATTTGCTTGGCAGAACGTGTACGACATATTACTCGGTCACGGAACGATGGTGAACCAGACAACTGCCCACCTGCGAAACATTAGACAAATTGGACTTCCCTAATCAGTACGCTAAAATAGCGCGTCTTTTTTTGCGACGGGCTTTCGGGCGGTCGCCCCGATGAGGTTCCATTGAAAGAATCAAATGCCCACCAGCGCAACAGCTTTGACTACGATGATCTAATCGCCTGTTCGGAGGGTCGTCTGTTTAATGAAAACAGCGCCCGCTTGCCGATGCCGAACATGCTGATGGTCGACCGGGTGACGCATATCAGCGCTGAAGGTGGCGCTCATGGTAAAGGTCAGATTGTCGCTGAGATGGATGTCAAGCCCGACCAGTGGTTTTTTGGCTGTCATTTTAAGGATGACCCCGTCATGCCGGGCTGCCTTGGCCTGGACGCGCTCTGGCAGCTCACCGGGTTTTTTCTTACCTGGCGGGGCAACGACGGCCATGGCAGGGCACTGGGCTCTGGCGAAGTAAAGTTTTTCGGCCAGGTATTGCCGACGGCAAAAAAAATCACGTATAAGCTAGATGTGGCTCGCGTGATTGAACGCAAGCTGGTCATGGCTATTACCGATGGTGCGGTGTATGTCGATGACCGAGAAATATACACCGCAAAAAGCCTGCGCGTCGGCCTGTTCCAGTCCACTGACAATTTTTGAAGATATTCAGTACAATTCCGCCCTGTTGCGGATTCAATAGTCAAACGCAAACGAGGTTAGTATGAGACGTGCTGTAATTACCGGTATGGGTGTGGTGTCCTGTCTGGGTAACGATACCGCCAGTGTGCTTGACTCGCTTCGCAATGCCCGATCGGGCGTACGCTACAAGGAAATCTAT
>JBFJZC010000323.1:0-3395 GCA_041622295.1 Porticoccaceae bacterium | reverse complement strand
AACGCGGTCGAGGAGTGTATCCAGGGCGCCAGCCTGTTCGCCGGCTTCCACCAGGCTGCAGGTTAAATCGTCAAAATACTTGGGGTGTTTGCGCAGCGCCGAAGCAAAGCTGTTGCCGGCAGAGACCTCGTCATGCAGCTCGTTAATAAGCTTTTTCAGAGTTTCGTTTTCTGCGCCTTCCCCGACAATTTCGAAGCTTTGCACCAGCGGTACACCGGCCTTCATCATGGTAGCTAATTGCCGGGTGAACAAGGCGATATCGGCCGGTTTTATGGGCTTGGCGTTGGTAAACAGGGGTTTGGGTTTTTTCTTGACAGATTTGGCGACGATACCCTGCTTTCTCAGCTGGGCCTTGATCAGGGCCGGGTTGTTCCCCGCCATTTCGCCTTTTACCGGCTTGCCTTCCCTGCCGACGCCCTTGAAGATGTATGTTTGTAGTTGAGCACTTGCCATGCCTTCACTCCGTTGTTACGCGATTGACCTCTTCCAGCCCGATTATACCTTCGGCCGCCTTTTTTAGTGCCGACTGGCGCAAAGTTCTGAAGCCTTCCTGACCAGCCTGTTCGGCAATGTCCAGCGAACTGCCACCTTCCATAATGATGCGGGCAATGGCCGGGCTCATTTTCAGCACCTCGTAGATGCCAACCCGGCCCTTATAGCCACGGACACACTTCTCGCAGCCTACCGGATGATGTAGCTGGATGGCATTAAGCGGGATATTAATCGACTCAAAACCGGCTTCAATGAGCACCTTGTCAGGCACTTCATCGGCACGGACCTTACACACGCCACAAAGCCGCCGCGCCAGGCGTTGGGCGATAATCAGGCTCACCGAGGTCGCCACGTTAAATGACGGCACCCCCATATTGAGCAGACGGGTGATGGTTTCGGGGGCGCTATTGGTGTGCAGCGTGGAGAGCACCATGTGGCCGGTTTGCGCGGCCTTGATGGCGATTTCCGCTGTTTCAAGGTCACGGATCTCCCCCACCATCACCACATCGGGATCCTGGCGAAGGAAAGCCCGCAGGGCAACAGCAAAGGTGAGGCCCACCCGGGCATTGACCTGCACCTGGTTAATGCCTTCCAGGTTAATTTCTACCGGGTCTTCCGCCGTCGATATATTAAGTTCCGGGGTATTGAGAATATTTAACCCCGTGTACAGGGAGACTGTTTTACCGGAGCCTGTTGGGCCGGTTACCAGAATCATGCCCTGGGGCTGGTGCAGCGTTTTGAGATAGGCGTCTTTCTGATCCGGCTCATAGCCAAGCGCCTCGATGCCCATTTGCGCGCTGGTAGGGTCGAGTATACGCAAGACGATTTTTTCGCCGTACTGGGTGGGCAGGGTGTTAACACGAAAGTCGATCGACCGGGTTTTGGATATCTTCAGCTTGACCCTGCCATCCTGGGGTATCCGTCTTTCCGAGATGTCCATGCGCGACATCACCTTGAGCCGCGCGGCAAAACGGCTCGCCAGATTTATCGGTGGGCGGTTAATTTCTTCAAGTATGCCGTCGGTGCGAAACCGGACCCGATAACTGTTTTCATAGGGTTCGAAGTGAATATCCGAGGAGCCTTTTTTGATCGCGTCGAGCAGCAGCTTGTTAACAAAGCGGACAATTGGGGCGTCGTCAACGTCCGACGTGCCGACCCCGTCATCCTGGTCTTTTTCTCCGGCATCGAGCTCAAGACCGTCCAGCTGGACATCGTTGAGGTCACCAAGTGTGCGCCCCATATCCTCTTCGTTGCTCTCGAGATAATTATCCAGCGCGACTTTTAACTTGTCGTATTCGACGACAATGGGCTCAACCGTGGTGCCAATATGAAAGCGGATTTCGTTGATGGCATGCTGATTGGTCGGATCGCACATGGCAATCTGTAAACGGTTCGCCTTAAAGGCGAGTGGCAGCGCGTTGTGCTTGGCAAGCAGTTGATTATCTACCAGCCGACGCGGGCAAGAGGCGACGTTAAGGCAGTTTAAGTCAAAAAACGGCACGCCGAATTCCTGGGCGGTGACGCTGGCTATCTGGTAGGCGGTTAATGCGTTGGTTTCAACGAGGTGCTGGGTCAGCGATACCCCCTCCCGTTCACACTCTTTGAGCGCGGTGAGGGCCGCACGCTCATCGAGTAGTTCGTCGGTAACCAGGCGCAACGGCAGACCACGGAGTGCAGGGTTATTGGCGTTCATCGTAAGTGCCAGGCCGCACTGCTATCGGTGTTGGTGTTATCAGTGGTCTGGGTAAGCGCATAACTCATGAAAGAAATTGCCAGGGTTTGATGAAAAACAGCATTATAAAAAAACAGCGGCATAAACTGTGTAAAAATATGGCTACGCGCTGTCACAGCGTCTCGGCTTCTGTGGTCGTACGATCTGCAGACTAGCTTTATATCGGCTGCCACTGTATGAGCCTTTAGCATTGATGCAATATACCCGTCCGAAAACGTTAACCTGGAAAAGCCCGTACCGCTCGTGCCGATACAATACCCGTCTGACCGTAAATCCCCTGTCCGCGCAGCCAGCATTGACCTTACTCCTTCACACAAAATTCCTTGCGCACATCGCAGCCGCTCATCCACCGTCAGCACCACTTTAGGCAACAAAAGCCTGACCTGATTATGGTGGCATATACCCACCCAATAAGGCAACGCCAAGATGCCATTTCAAAAAAACAAAACACCAGTAAGCGTACAATGATAAGAGCTACATTCAAGGTAATACTTTAAGTTTGTATAGCATAGCGCACAAATACGAGGGCTCACATCGGGGGTAATAGTGACACAATTTGTCAGTTTTATACCGGAAATTAGTTTTATAGGCCATTGAGGGTGTTGGTAAGAGTTTTCTAACGTATTGAATAATAAAATAAAAATAAACTGGCACGGAAGATGTATGTGATCCATACGCTGACCATACGCTGTGTCAACAAACACTTTTTGCAAAGGAGATTAAAAATGAAACAGCAACGCATGCGACAAAAGGTACAACAGGGCTTTACATTGATCGAACTGATGATCGTGGTAGCCATTATCGGTATTCTGGCGGCCGTGGCGCTGCCCGCCTACCAGGATTACATTATCAAAGCGAAGATGTCCGAAGTTATCCTGGCCACCAGCCAGTGCCGTACGACGATTTCGGAAGCTTACCAGACGGCACCGAGCGGAGCGACCGCGCCAACCACCGATGGTTGGGGCTGTGGTGAGGATACGCCAAGTGGTGGCATAACAAAATACGTCAAAACGATTAGTACCAACGCCGACGGCGTGATTACCGTGACTACCCAGAATCTTGCCCCTGCTGTTGCAGACGGTTCCGGAGTTGACCTGATTCCTTACGCCAGTGAATCCACCAAGGCTGTCGCAGGTACCCACTATGGCACGGGACTTCAGATATTCAGGTT
>JBFJZC010000322.1:0-3395 GCA_041622295.1 Porticoccaceae bacterium | reverse complement strand
GCCTGCGGGTCATTCACCACCTCTTCAAACGTGGCGACAACGCTGAATGTGACGTTGTTATCACGCAGCCGTTGCTTCCATTCTGCGGTATCACGCGAGCGAAAAACCTCCCGAAGAATGGGTGCCAGCGCCTTACCGTTCTTGTGGCGTATCCCTTTCTCGATAAAACGTGGGTCCTCAGCCAAATCAGCCCGATCTATCGCCTTAATAAAATACGGCCAGTTTTTTTCTTCCTGCAAAACGATGATCGATAACCAGCGATCATCCTTAGTCTGATAGTGATTAACCAATGCATTGCCCGGGCCGCTGACATTCATACGTTTTGCCGGGGCGGTGCCAGCTAGCACACCAGATATATTGCTGGCCGCCGCCCACAGGCCATTAGCCATCAGGCTGCTATACACCTTGCTGCCTTTACCTGTGCGCTCCCGCTGATACAGTCCAGTCATCACGCCGGCGTACATGGTCATGGCGCTCGGGTGATCACCCATTGCTATAGCTGGCAGTGTTGGCTCACTGTCGGCAGTGCGCACGATGTCCATTAACCCGGTGCGCGCCCAATAGGCGTTGCCATCAAAGCCGGGCGTATTGGCATCATCCCCTTTTTCCCCATACCCGGTGATTTGCGCATAAACAAGCCGCTCGTTTTCTGGCAGCAGATCTTCGTAACGAATCTTCAGTCGCTCGAGCACATTGGGAGGGAAATTGGTGACCAGCACGTCCGCTTCCCGCACCAGTTTGAGCAGCACCTCACGGCCTTCGGGTTGCTTCATATCAAGCGCTATACTGCGTTTATTACGATTATCCTGTTGCCATAAATACGGAAATTCGAGTGGCATAAATGGTGGTGATTTATGCGCGTGACGCATCGGATCGCCTGTGCCTGGCGACTCAATCTTAATAACGTCTGCACCAAAATCCGACATAATGGCAGTGCAGCCTGGGCCAAACACGAACGTGGCGATCTCCAGCACTTTTATCCCATCAAGCAGGGGTTGTGAATCGACCATAAAAATTCTCCTTTTATTTTTAGCCCAACTTGCGTTTTTAGCCCGGCTGGTATTTTTAACCTAGTTTAGCGCAGGTTAAAAAGCGCTGGGTACACTCTATAGCCCTGAAAAACGTGCTTATTTATATGCCAATGTCAGTCACCGTTTTCGAAAATGCCTTAGCTAAGGCCAGCGCTAGCACCCGCACACCACACCCATCCCTGCTAGAAAGTATGGAGTAATACCCCCAACAAGTGTAGATTGACCAGCAATGTCAGGCTACGGATTCGAGCTTATACTACTGCGGATCGTTCCGGATAAATAATAAACTCGGCAACACAGGATTGCCCATGGTTTACGTAGTTTTGATAACCACGTTGGTTGGTCTCGGCGTGGTTGGGTATTGGGTACGCAAAGGCTCGACGCCAGCCCCTTCGCAGAATACTCAGGCCGTGAAGATATCTAACCGATCTTCAACAGCTTCCGATCGCGCAGGGAGACTAACTTCGAATCGATCAAGGACGGCAACGAACACCTCGTCTAAATTGAGTGAAGTCAATGTCCGCAAACAGGCGCAACTATTTGTCGAGTCCGTACACCCATTAAACCCACGCCGCGTCATGCCTGCCAGCCTGGCCACCTTACACCTGTATCAGGAAAAGGACCTGAGCGACGAAGTCCAAACTCGTTTAGCTACCCTGACGAATGAAGTACCCCGCCCAAAATCCATCATGCTGCGACTGGTCGCCGGCAAAGATGATCCCGTACAGCTTAGTCGACTGATCAGTACAGACCCGGGCAGCACAGCGCTACTGCTCAGAACGGTCAACTCAGCGCAATTTAATCTGTCGCACAAGATTGACAGTATTCAGCGAGCAATCACCTATCTAGGCTCTAAACTGGTAAAAGATATTGTGTTGAGCAACATTATTAAGGGTGATCGCAAGGTAGGCGACCGGGAGGTTGAACGACTTGCGCAGAAGTTCTGGCTGACCAGTTATATCGCCAGCAGCATGGCGTCACTGGCGGCGCAACAATTGCGCTACGAAACATCCTCCAGCATCGCCACCCAGTCATTACTCTTTTCGATCGGCGATATCACGTTGCTAACCCACATACCCGAACTGAAGAAACTGTATCTCAAGCCGCTAAGCTTTACCGAGCGAGTGCAGGCCGTTCAGGATGAACTCGGCTTTAATTCCGCCATCGCAGCGGCTGTCCTCGCTCGCGCCTGGAAACTGCCAGACACCCTCATTACCGGACTGGCCAACAGCCTGGCTCCGCTGACGACAGCACCGGAAGACTGCGCCATTGAGGATCTTGCACCTTTCACGCTGAGCTACGCCTGCTATCGCCTCGCCGATCACATGATCCGGGAGCGGATTGCCGATATCGGCGAAGCATTCGAGTTACTGACGCAGGCAGACGAATATTATTATTTAAAAGACTACCTCGAAGTATGCAAACTTCAGTCACTCGGAACGATACTCACCGACCCTCTATTGGCCAGCAAGATCAGACCCCTCACCGCCAGCCTCGCCAGAGCAATGTAGGCCGAAGCCCATTACTCCGTGTCGTCGCCGGAACGTAACGCCGTTTCCACCAGCTCCAGCCGGTCGTTACCAAAATACATGTCACCACCGTTAACGAACATGGTTGGCGAGCCAAAGCCACCTCGTGCGATCAATTCCTGCGTATTTACCCGCAGGCGATCCTTGACATCCGCCTCGGTGATTCGTTGAAAGAATATGTCTTTATCAAGGCCGACTTTGGCGCACACATCCGCCAGCACTTTGTGTTGGGAAATATCCCTTAAATCGCCCCAATAAGTTTCAAACAAGGTTCGCGCATACGCTGGCAATACTCCCGCATCAAGCGCCACAAACGCCCCACGCATACAATCAACGGCGCGCACCGGAAACACCTCCGGCCAGTTTATTGTCACGCCGCAGTAACGCGCCCAGTCCTGCAAATCCTTATCGGCGTAACGCGCCTTTACCGGATGTGGGTTGGCGCGCGTTTGGTAAATATCCTGATTAACAGCATTAAATACCCCACCAACAAGAATGGGACGCCATACCAGTTCAGCAGCGGTTTTTTGACAGACACCTTCTATGCGGCTGAATGCGAGATAGGTCCAGGGGCTGGAACAGTCGAAGAAAAACTCTACTTTTGCCACAACCTTTCCTCCACAACTCAGATTATTTCCAGGCAAAGACTGGCTGTTCAAAGTGATCAACACGGGTATGCCGCCCATGCAAACAGACTTCCCGGAACTGGTACATCACCGCGGCCGTGGGCGCGTGCACGAAATTCTCGTGAACCAGAAGCCGGATTACCGGTCGATCGCTTTCCGGGATATCGAGAAAAATTGGCGAATCGGGGCGGTTTAATTCGGCGAAGCTG
>JBFJZC010000321.1:0-3397 GCA_041622295.1 Porticoccaceae bacterium | reverse complement strand
GCCGACGTCTTTGCGCTGCACAGCAAACCCGGCTCCAGCAATGTGCTGTTCGTGGATTTTGATGGCCACACTATTAGCGGTACAGCGTGGAATAGCGGGAGTCTTGAAGCTGTCTATTATGCCGCCCCGTTTAATACTGAAGCCGGGGACGGCACCCTCACTGATGCCGAGCGGGCGCAAATTCAGGAGATATGGCATCGCATGGCCGAGGATTTCGCACCTTTCGATATCGATGTCACCACCGAACAACCCGCGACATTCACCCGAACCACTGGACACGTGCTAATCACCCGCAGTACGGACACGACGGGCAAAGCGATGCCTTATGGCAATGCCGGTGGGGTTGCCTATGTCGGGGTATGGGGCAGCTCCTCATTCGCCTATTACTCTCCAGCACTGGTCTACTATGACAACCTGGGCAGCCACGCGCCATATATCTCGGAGGCCGCCTCTCATGAAGCGGGCCATAATCTGAATTTGTCCCACGACGGCTCCGCCAGCGGCAGCTACTACTCTGGTCATGGCTCGGGTTATGTATCCTGGGCACCAATTATGGGCGTTGGTTACTACAACAATGTCACCCAGTGGAGTAAAGGCGAATACAGCGGCGCCACGCAAACTCAGGACGATATAAGCATCATCAAGGGCTACCTGGGTCAACGCAGTGATGACCATGGCGGTTCCATCGCAGCCGCTACCGAGCTTGTCATCAGCGGCGGCACAATCATAACTGTCACTAATCCAGAAACGGACCCGGACAATCTTTACTCGCAAAACAAAGGCATTATAGAAACCAGGGCCGACGTTGATACCTTCACATTTGTATCTGGCGGCGGAACCATAGACATAAGCGCAACACCAGCATGGGATGCCTATTACCGCAGCGTAAGACGCGGTGCTAACCTGGATATCGAACTGACTTTGCTGGACGACACGGGCGTCGTAGCAACCAGCGATCCACTCGATGACACCGATGCACAAATCGTTGTCGATGCACCGCCAGGACGTTATTACCTGGAAGTAAATGGGGTCGGCAACAGCAGTTCCCCGTATTCTGATTACGGCAGTTTGGGACAGTATTTTATTGCCGGATCAATACCCGCTGCCGGTGGTGATACAACCGCGCCCAACCCAGACCCAATGACCTGGTCAGTTACGCCCCAGCCGATAAATCGCGGTGCTATCCAGATGACTGCGACTACCGCTACCGACGATTCCGGCGTCGTGGAGTACCAGTTCGTTTGTATCGTCGGCGGGCCTGGTTGCACAGTCAGCGGCTGGCAGTCCAGCCCTGCATATACGGTTGGCGGTCTAAATGCGAATACCTCCTACAGCTTTCAGGTAATAGCGCGGGATTTGTACAATAACGTCACCACCGCCAGCGCGACTGCGATTGCCACGACGCCAGCCAACGCCGCCCCCATTGCTGAAAATGACGCTGTTAGCACCAACGAAGATAACTCTGTCACCGTCAATGTGCTGGCCAACGACAGTGACAGCGACGGCGACAGTCTGACCGTCTTTGCTATCGGTTCAGCGACAAATGGGGCGACCAGTACTGACGGTACCACCATCACTTACACGCCTTCTGCTGATTTTTCCGGCAACAACTCGTTCAGCTATAGCGTGAATGACGGTTTCGGTGGCACGGCCAGCGCACAGGTCACCATCACCATCAACCCTGTCAACGATGCACCTGTCGCAATTAACGATTCAGCGTCCGTTGGCACTAACGAAACCGTGGTAATTGATGTACTCGCCAACGACAGTGACCTGGACGGCAACCCCCTGACGCTTGTCAGCGTCAGTTCCGGCAACAAAGGCAGCGCCGCCATCACAGGTAACTCAATTTCCTATACTGCGGGCAGCAAGCGAGGTAATGACACCCTTAGCTATGTTGTCAGCGACGGAATGACGACCGCAACTGCAAGTATTTCAATCTCAATCGGACGTAGCACAAGTGACGGCGGAAGCGGCGGAAGCGGAAAATGTCACCCTGTTAAAGGTTGTTAACCCCCCCTGGAAGTAATAGGCGGCCGCGAGGCCGCCATTTTTTTCTAGTTGCAACCTGAACCTTAACGGCTAAGGCGACTAACCAATCCACTGGCACAAAAGATTTCAGTTAGTTTGCATGGATCGTTAACCTAATACATCAACCATCAACCATCAACCATCAACCATCAACCAGCCCAAGCCGACGCCTCACGCCCTACGGGCATGGCCTTTTAAAGCAACTCGCGAGCGATGGTTTCCATCTCCTGCATGACGAGATCCAGCGGGCCTTCAGGCAACCAAAGGACCACCCGGTCCGCGCCAGCCGCTTCCAGCGCTCTGATTTCTTCCGGTTTACGCCATTGCCCATGGCCACCGAAGACCGTCTTGCTGAGGTCATCGTAATCGCGACCAGCCTCGGCAGCAGCGCGTTTTAATTTTTCTGTGCCCTCAACGAATTGCGCCAGACTCTGCACCACCGGCAACCAGCCATCGCCCCATTCGGCAATCCGCTTGAACACCAGTTTGGCGGTAAACCCGCCCAGCAAAATGGGCGGATGGGGCTTGTGAAAGGGTTTTGGATAACATTTCACAGGCGGGAAATCCGCATACTGACCGTGATATTCAGACTCTTCCGCCGTCCACAACTGTTTCATGGCGAGAACGTAATCCTTGGTCTGCCCCCAACGCCGATCAAAATCGCCACCGAGAATTTCGCATTCTTCTCGATTCCACCCGGCGCCAATACCCATCAGGAAGCGGCCACGAGATGCATCGTCAAGTGTCGCCACCAGTTTTGCCATGAGTAATGGGTTGCGCTCTGGCACCAGAATAATCCCGGTCCCCAGCTTGATGGTCTCGGTCACTGCCGCAGCGCGCATCAGCATCATCAGCGGATCCGGCATTTTCCAGAGATAGTCCGGGTCGGGTATATGCGGCGCCACGCCAGGGTATTTTTCAGAATAGGTAACCGGCAAGATTGTGTGGTCCGGCACCCAGTAGGACTCAAACCCCAGGGCCTCTGCCCGCTTCGCTACGATGGCCGGGTCGGCCGCCATATCCGGCAAAATCGAAAATACGCCTATATCCATGTTGATCTCCTCATAGCCCCTGACCTCGTTATTTTTTACATGGTGCATCTGTGTTTGCGGCGAATTGCACCGCGCCCTCTCAGTCTAGTTTTGGTCGCAGACCAAATCAAACCCGTTGATCATGACGAACGTCGGTACCGAATCTCATTGCCAGCAAACTTTAAACGCCCGTTCGGTTGGTTTTAGGCGCCGAAAAAAATATGATGTCTCACTGGTTGTACATCACTGTCTTCAGGGAATACCACATGAGCAAACAAAAGCTTGAATTTTGCACCACCGAGCTGGACGGCCGTATCCTCACCGTCACCATTAAT
>JBFJZC010000320.1:0-3412 GCA_041622295.1 Porticoccaceae bacterium | reverse complement strand
TTGGCTTCCATATTTTCGGGATCTTTACCGCCGTGTTATTCCAGTTAAATTTTCGACAGCTGCGATATCGCTCTGGATTTTTGCGGTGTTAATCCGCAGGATCGGATGAGGGTTAGAATCTCATCGACATCCAGTCGAGCCATGTCGGCGGGGTTGTCGGCACGGGCGAACAAAGCGGGTGTGACCTTGTTAACACGCTCATCGGTGCATTGTGCAGAGAGCAGAACCGCAATAAGTAGCGTGAAGGCATCGTCGTGCGTAAGCGGAATGGGCGGCTCAGGATAGAGCGCCGAGAGCTTTTGCAGGATATACGACGCGCGTTCTTTCTTTAGCATCAGCGACTCTTGATGAATGTCTTGATACGGTGGGCGGCTTCTTGGCACTGTTCCAGCGGTGCAACCAGAGCCATACGGATGCGGTTTGCGCCGGGGTTCCCGGTGGCGGTGTCCCGGGCCAGATAAGTCCCGGGCACCACGCTGACGTGTTGCTGTGCGTAAAGGTCACGCGTAAAAGTCGTATCGGCGATAGATGTCTCGGGCCAGAGGTAAAAACTTGCATCCGGCAGCTGGATATTCATTACCGGGCGCAGTATCTCTGTCACCGCTATGAATTTTTCACGGTACAAAGCTCGATTGTTCTGTACATGAGCTTCGTCATTCCAGGCAGCTATGCTGGCCAACTGGTGTTGCACCGGCATGGCGCTGCCGTGGTAAGTGCGGTAGAGCAAAAAGCTTGCGAGAATATTGGCATCACCGGCGACGAACCCAGAGCGTAGTCCCGGCAGGTTGGAACGCTTGGACAGGCTGTGAAAAACCACGCAACGTCGAAAGTCGTCTCGCCCGAGTTCGGCGCAGGCCTGGAGGAGACCTGGTGGCGGCTGATCTTCTTTATCATATATTTCCGAATAGCATTCGTCGCTGGCAATAACAAAATCGTACTGGTCGGCCAAGGCTATCAGGGCTTTCAAACTTTTGAGGTCGAGCACAGCCCCTGTCGGATTCCCTGGTGTACAGAGGTATACCAACTGGCAACGTCGCCATACTGCTTCGGGGAGGGACGCAAAATCCTGTCGGTAGTTTTTGTCAGCGGTGCAATTGAGAAATATCGGTTCGGCGCCCGCGAGTAACGCGGCGCCTTCGTAAATTTGATAAAAAGGGTTTGGCATGACGACGGCTGGCGGTATTTCGCCCGAGGAAGTACGTCGATCGACAACGGTCTGAGCAAAGGCAAAAAGCGCTTCCCGAGTACCGTTGACCGGCAGTACCTCGGTGTCCGGGTTGGGGCGCGCAGTGAGCCTGAAGCGGCGCTGCAACCACGATGCAATGGCCTCTCGTAACTCTGTAATGCCCTTTGTAGAGGGATAACGGGACAGCGAGGCAAGTTCGTCGGTCAGCTTTTGTCTGACAAATTCCGGCGCTGGATGTTTTGGCTCCCCGACAGACAGATCGATGTGCTCAAGTCCGGGTGGCGGCGCTATCCCCTGCTTGAGTTTGCGAAGTTTTTCAAAGGGGTAGGGCTGCAAACGTTGCAGGTCGATATTCATGATAGTTCTCAGTGACTGGACGATGGGCAGGAGGAGGAGTTAGCGGGCGACATAGACGCTTGCCTGTATATCAGCCAATTTAATCACTGGACAGATCAGGCGCGGAAGCCGATCAGCTCCAGGGGTGCTCCCGAGGAAGTATCTTCGAGATTACGGCTGTCGAGTTCGTTGCAGATAGTCGCCTCAATTTTTCGGCAGAGGGCTTCATCGGTGATGGGCTGGTCATTGGTGTCGGTCAGATAAAACACATCTTCCACGCGCTCACCCAGGGTGGCGATTTTCGCACTGTGCAGATGCAGGTCAAAGCGCATGAAAATCCTCCCCAGCTGGGCCAGCAGGCCGGGACGATCAGGGGTGACTACTTCCAGATAGCTGACAGTGTCGCTTAATGTGTTGTCAATGTGAGCGGAAGTGCCGATGGTCAGTTGCTTGAGCTGGCGTGGCGTGCGTCGTTGCACCTTGAATATCTGCTCTGAGGGCGCCTGCAGAGCTTTGATCAAAGCCCTGCGCACGCGGTGTTCCTGTTCCTGTCGACTGGCAAAGGGTCGGTCTTGTTCGTCCAGTACGTAAAAAATATCGAAGGTGTTGCGGTGACGGCTGCCGGTATAGAGCTGAGCATCGACGATGTTGAGACGCAGGCTGTCCAATGTGGCGGCCGTGATCGGGAAGACGTTGCTGAGACCCTTGGTGTGCACGAATATCCTGGTCGCGCTGGCGTTTTCGACACCGGCGTCCTCGATGAATACGACGGGTTCGCTCTGGTCACAGGCGGTATGCACTTTTTCAGTGTACGTCGCGATAACTGTTGCGCTCTCACGTAAAAACAAATCATCGTCGAGGTCGCCCCACAAGGCCAGACTTGCCGATTCAGTGATGCCTCGCTCTGCCAATATGGCCACGGCTTCGTCACGGGTGTTTTTGATCCACTCCTGCCGATCCGCCGGATTTTCAAGTCCTCTTTTCAAAGCTTCTCGGGTTGCGAAATACAGCTGCCGCATCAAAGAACCTTTCCAGCTATTCCACAGGGTTGGATTGGTGGCGGTAATATCAGCAACAGTTAACGTAAACAGGTAATCCAGATGAAGCTGGTTGCCGACCAGAAGGGCAAACTTATGGATAATATCTGGGTCGGAGATGTCTTCTCGTTGTGAAATACTCGACATCAGCAGATGGTGTTCGACCAGCCATTTCAACAAACGAATCTCCTGGGCGGTAAAGCCATGGGCGACGGCGAATTTTTCCACATCGACTGATCCCAGTTTGGAATGATCTCCGCCACGACCCTTGGCGATATCGTGGTAGAGCCCGGCTACCAACAGTATCTCCGGTTTGGGCAGGTTTTTAAAAACGTGAGAGGCGACCGGGAAATCTTCCGTCATCTGCGAATTGCCTAGTCGGCGCATATTGCGTACAACCTGTATGGTGTGCGCATCCACTGGATAGATATGGAACAGGTCATGTTGCATTTGACCGATAATAAGATCGAACTCCGGCAGATATTTGCCGAGAACCCCATAGCGGGTCATGCGCTGGAGTTGTGGGGATAACCTGCCCTGGCAGCGCAGTAGTCGCATAAAGAGCGCGCGATTGTTGTCATCCTCACGAAATGCATCGTCGATCCGATGGCGATTTTCCCGAATTTGACGAATAGTCTTGGAGCGTACGCCAGCGATGCTCGAGTCTTCGCCAAGCAGTACGAAAATTTCCAGCAACGCCGATGGATATTGGGCAAAGAGCGTGTCACTAATCGCTTCAATGTGGTCGTCTCGGATTTGAAAGCGTTCATTGATAACTCGCGTCGAGGCGGTTTTGTCACCGCAGAGAATCACTTCGTCAAGGTACTGCGAGAGCACGTCATTCTGTTCGTGC
>JBFJZC010000319.1:0-3418 GCA_041622295.1 Porticoccaceae bacterium | reverse complement strand
GGATACCCGCACAGGCGAGCGCCCTGGCGGCAGCGACATGCGCCATGTCCGCATTCATTACATGACTGATACGTCTTGTTTTGATACCGGTACGTTCAGTAATCCATTGATCGGTCGTATCCATAACTGTCGCGATATCGTGATTAGTCAGCCGAGCGGGCGGCAAGCATCTTCCCCAGCCAGTAATTTGCGCGTACGCCATGTCCGTCCTCGGTAATATCGCTTTACTATTCACACCACGATTCTCTAGCAGTTAACCAGTAGTTGCAATGCAGCTAACCACCTTTCACCTCCCTTTTTGGCGGTCTGTCGATCTGTGCGTTGTCGATTTGCGTATTGTCGTCAGGGGCCTCGCCGCCTGGTGCGTTTACGCAGCGGCTTGCCATGCAATCAACTGCGTCCTGTCGTGCTAGCGCCGCGACTACCGGTTTAAACGAACGGCGGTGGATCGGACAAGGCCCCAGGCGATCCAGGGCGTCAAGATGCTGTCGGGTACCATAGCCTTTATGCAAGGCAAAACCGTAACCGGGATAGGCCTTATCAAGCTCCGCCATCTCGGCATCACGAATAACTTTGGCGACGATGGAGGCAGCACTGATCGCGGGAATTTTGGTATCACCCTTAACTATCGCCTGTGAGCGCACCCCCCACTGGGGCAAACGATTGCCATCTACAACGACAAATTCAGGGCTTATCACCAGCCCCGCCACGGCCCGCGACATAGCCAGGAGCGTCGCCTGCAAAATATTGATGTCGTCTATTTCCGCGACCGAGGCGCGGCCAATGCTGTAACAGAGCGACGCCGCGGTGATTTGCTCATATAGTTTGCGTCTTTTTTCTGCACTCAGCTTTTTTGAATCCATCAGCCCCGCTATCGGTCGCCGATCATTCAGCATGACTGCGGCGGCTAACACGTCCCCGGCGAGAGGGCCACGGCCAACCTCATCGACGCCGGCGAGCAAGGCACCGGTGTAGGAAATCACATCACCCATCTACAAAAGTCCAATTGACTAAATTTGACGCTCCCGGCGAGCCTCAATGAGATCGAGCACGGCCGCCGAAGCTTTATAACTCGCATTGCAGCGCAGCAGCCCATGTAACTGATAGAATTTATCCTTTAGCACCTCGTTCTCGCGCGGCAGCTGGAAAATCGCCAATAAGTGCTCGCTTAAATTGTTGACCGTTGCCTCGTCCTGAAGCAACTCCGGCACCAGCTCTTCCCCGGCCAGCAAGTTGGGTAAGGAGACATAAGGTACCTTCAACATCCGCGAGATAATGGCATGTGTGAGCCACCCCGTCCTGTAACTGACCACCATTGGCTTCTTGAGCAACATTGCCTCCAGCGCCGTCGTTCCGGAGGCCAGCAACACGGCGTCAGCGGCGGCCATCGCTGTGTGAGACTGGCCATCAAGAACTGTCACCGGAAGGTCGGCAAACTCCATCATGAGCAGGTCTATTTGCTGGCGCCGGGCTGCATTGGCCGCTGGCAAGACAAATGTCAGGTCAGGCATCACCTCCCGGCAACGACGCGCCGTCTCCAGAAACAAGCGCCCGAGTTGCGCCACCTCGCCACGTCGGCTCCCCGGTAACAGCGCGAGGACGGGGCCAGATTGAGCACCGAGGTTCAACTCGGCACGCGCGCGCGCGCCTTCGGGATCCATCGGCAGATCATCGGCCAAAGGATGGCCAACAAACGTGACGGGTACTTTATGCGCAGTATAAAAATCGGCTTCAAAAGGCAGCAATGTCAACATGTGATCAACCGCTCGCGCTATTTTTTTTATGCGTTTCTGGCGCCAGGCCCATACCGATGGACTGACATAGTGCATGGTAGTAATACCTTGCCTGCGCAATTTTAACTCCAGACCCAGATTAAAATCTGGCGCATCAATGCCAATAAAAATATCGGGTGGCTGGGCGATAAAATGTTTTTTCAGGCCGCCACGAATCCGCAACAGAGTGGGCAGATTTTTCAGGGGTTCAATCAAGCCCATCACGGACAGGGGCTCCATCGGAAACAGTGACTGCATGCCCGCCGCAAGCATCAGCGGCCCACCGACCCCTTCAAACTGGGTGTCTGGTCGTTGCTTCTGAATGGCTTTAATCAGACCAGCGCCGAGGCGGTCGCCAGACGCTTCCCCCGCTACCAGACCAATGCGGAGTGCCGGTGTCATCGTTAGCGGATAATACCGCGCTCCGAAGCACGGATGGAATCAATGAAGGGCTGTAGGACATCGCGATGCTGCACCACAGCCTCGATCCGGGCCAACGCCTCATCAAGTTTTAGCCCCTGTCGATAAACGGCTTTGTAGGCGCGATTAATTTCGGCGACCTGCTCTTTGCTAAACCCGCGACGCTCCAAACCCACTTTGTTAATGGTACGCGGCACGGCCGGGTGTCCGGCCGCCATGACATATGCCGGCAAATCCTGATTCAAATACGCACCGGCGCCCAAAAACGCGTGGGGGCCAATCCGGACATGCTGATGAATCAGGGTGTATCCCGATAAAAAAGCCCAGTCTCCAACATGAATATGGCCGGAGATGGACGCATTATTGACCAGAATGGTGTGATTACCCACGACACAATCGTGACCAATATGGACATAGGCCATAAACAGATTGTCATCGCCGATAACGGTCTCGCCGCGATCCTGGAGGGTGCCGCGATGCACGGTAACGCCTTCGCGAAATACATTGCGATCACCGATAATCAGCCGGGTCGGCTCACCACCATACTTCATATCGGGCGTGTCTTCGCCGATCGTCGAAAATTGAAAAATGCGGTTTTGCAAGCCTATAACGGTTGGGCCCTTGATGACGACATGAGACGCCACCACAGTACCGGCACCGATTTTTACATCAGGCCCGATGACCGACAACGGCCCGACATTGACCCCTTCGCCAAGCTCGACAGAGGGATCGATTATCGCCGTGGGATGGATGTTCGTCATTCTTTCACAAAACCCTGCAGGGCACACAGTATGGTCGCTTCGCAGGTCAACTGCCCGTCAACCGTAGAGCGACACTTGAAACGCCAGATATTGCGCTTGGTGGAATCTATTTCCGCCTCCAGCACCAGCCTGTCACCGGGCACTACCGGGCGCTTAAAACGCACACCGTCAACCCCGGCAAAAAGATACAGTGCGTCATCTTCAGGCTGCTTGTTCACTGTAGCAAATCCCAGAAGACCCGCTGCCTGAGCCATCGCCTCAATAATCATCACACCGGGGAAAATCGACTCGCCCGGAAAGTGGCCATTAAATACTTCCTCATTGGCGGTGATGTTCTTATAGGCAACAATGCGCTTTCCCAGCTCTAATTCCACCACCCGATCAACCAGCAAAAAGGGGTAACGATGCGGTAGCAATTTCTTGATTTCATCAATGCGCATGAGGCTTCCTAGATACGGCCACCGG
>JBFJZC010000318.1:0-3424 GCA_041622295.1 Porticoccaceae bacterium | reverse complement strand
TGTTTTTAACGGCATTGCCACCACCACCGCCAACACCGATCACCTTGATTTCCGCACATTTCGGAATACTATCGATTATTTCAAACATATCCATCACCCCTCGGTTTACGTACCAGTTTGTCCGCTGACACCTTGAAAACTACAAATGATCCTGAAACCAGCGCTTGATCCGACCAAGCAAACCACCATCAGTTTTACCTTTACTTACCTTGCCACCGCGCCGTCGCTGCTGCATGCCATACAGCAGTAAACCCACACCTGTTGAATAAATCGGATTGTTTACGATATCCGTCAAACCACGAATACCCTGAGGACAACCCAGCCTCACTGGCATATGAAAAATCTCTTCGGCCAACTCCACCACGCCCTCCATCTTTGCCGTGCCGCCCGTCAACACCACGCCAGCAGCCAACAGGTCTTCAAAACCGCTGCGGCGCAATTCCGCCTGCACCAGCGTAAACAGCTCGTCATAGCGAGGCTCAACAACTTCGGCCAGCGCCTGTCGAGATAAATCTCGGTGAGGGCGATCCCCCACGCTGGGCACCTTGATGGTTTCGTCCGGCCCGGCCAGGGTGGCCAGCGCACAGGCGTATTTGATTTTTAAATCTTCTGCATGGGCAGTGGGCGTACGTAAGGCCATGGCGATATCGTTTGTCACCTGATCACCGGCAATGGGAATCACGCCGGTGTGGCGGATGGCCCCGTCGGTAAAAATCGCGATGTCTGTCGTCCCCCCACCGAGGTCAACCATGCAGACCCCCAACTGTTTTTCATCCTCGGTAAGCACCGCGTAACTGGATGCCAGTTGCTCAAGAATAATGTCGTCGACTTCCAGTCCACAGCGGCGAATACATTTTTTGATGTTCTGGGCAGCATTGGCCGCGCAGGTAACCAGATGCACCTTGGCCTCCAGCCTTACCCCCGACATGCCCAGGGGTTCACGCACACCTTCCTGATTATCGATAATGAATTCCTGGGGCAGCACGTGGAGTATTTCCTGGTCCGCCGGAATTGCCACGGCCCGTGCGGCATCAATCACGCGCTCCACGTCGAGCGGCAGTACTTCGCGATCACGGATAGCGACGATGCCGTGGGAGTTGAGACTGCGTATGTGGCTCCCCGCTATTCCGGCGTACACGGAGTGAATGTGGCACCCAGCCATTAATTCCGCTTCTTCAACGGCGCGCTGGATGGCTGACACCGTCGATTCGATATTCACCACCACGCCTTTCTTCATCCCGGAGGAGCGATGCATACCCGTGCCGACAATCTCCATTTGACCATCAGCACCGACGACGCCAACAATCGCAACAACTTTCGAGGTGCCGATGTCTAGTCCGACAATCATTTCCTCATTATTTCCGTTCGCCATATTCAGAGCCCCATCTTCAGTTCTTCGCAGGCTTTGCCGAACTGTGTTGCTTGCCTACCCGATCCGTTTATCGCCACGACACCGCCACCCCGTTTTCATAACGCGCATCAACTGCCAATATTTCGCTGCGCCGGGTGCTTAACTCCTGTATCCACACCCGCAGAAAACGGCGCACCTTGGCCAACACATCCTTTTCACCGAGCAATACCGCAAAGCCATCGTCCAGACGCAGACGCCAGCGGTAGTGCCTGTCGGCACCAAATTCGACAACTTTCAGGCCCTGAGTCAGCAGTAGTTGACTGACATCGCGGTACTCCCGCATCACCTCATGCATACTGCCCGCCGGCCCGAATAGATAGGGCAAGTCGGCAAGCACACTGGCATCCTCGACATCCAGGGTTTGACCACGCTGGTTTAAAAAACTGTGTTTCCCCCAGCGCGCGATGGGCACCTCCTCAACCACGGCAATTTCGATGCGGTCCGGCCAGTAACGGCGTGCCGTCGCCTCCGCAATCCATGGATGTGCGGTCAACGTTGCGCACAGACCGTCCAGGTCCAGGCTCAAAAACCCCCCATCCAGCGCAGCGCTGACCAGGGTTTCAATTTCTGTTGGTGTAACCCGTAACGTGGGCGTGGTAACGGCCACAGTGGCCACCGGCACGTCGAGCCAGCGATAGGCCATCACCCCGGCCCAGCCCATGAGGCTAACCATCGCCAGAATACTTAACCGCGCCAACACCCTGCCGATCTTGCGCAACCATGTCAGCCCGCGCACCGTGCTGGAAGAATGCCGCATTGCAGCTTGCTGATAACGTCGCTGCCCCGCCATATCCATCACTGCGATGCCCCTGTCGGAGACGAACCCGGCTCTGATAGCGGTAAGGATGATGACAGGGCGGTGGACGAGGCAGCGAGTGACGAGGCCAGTATCTCGATCAATAAACTGTTAAACGACATGCCATCTGCCGTTGCCGCCATCGGTACCAGGCTGTGATCGGTCATACCGGGCACCGTATTCACTTCCAGCACATAAATCCCACCGTCAGGACCCGTCATCAGATCGACCCGGCCCCAGCCCGTGCAGCCCAGGCTATCAAAGGCCCGCATGGCCAACGCCAACATGGCGCTTTCTTCTGCTGCGGACAGACCACAGGGACAGATGTACCGCGTGTCGTTGGCAATGTACTTGGCTTCATAATCGTAAAAAGGCCGCGTGGTCTCCAGCCGGATGGCTGGCAAAGCCCGACCATTGACAATAGCCACCGTATATTCGGCGCCAGTCTGCCATTGCTCTGCCAGCACCCAACTATCGAATTTGCTGGCCGTCTGCCATGCCGCCATCAGTTCACTGGGCGAGCTGGCTTTGCTCATACCCAGGCTTGAACCTTCCCGTGCGGGCTTAACCATGGCGCTGCCACCCAGGGCGGCCAGCACGTCACTCCACCGGCTATGAACATCCAGCACGGCAAAAGTCGGCGTCGGCAAATCGATACCCTGCCATAGCTGTTTGCAACGAATTTTATCCATGGCCAGGGCAGAGGCCAGCACGCCGCTGCCAGTGTAAGGAATGGCCAAACTTTCCAGCGCACCCTGCACTACGCCGTCTTCACCACCGCTGCCATGCAGGACAATAAACACTCGATCTGGTTCCAGCGCCTGCAAACGCTCAATCCAGTCGCGTCCAACATCAAGACCCACCGCGTCTACGCCCAGCTCCTGTAAACCGCGTAACACAGCACTACCGCCCTTGAGTGATACTTCTCTCTCCCCCGACAGCCCGCCATAGAGTACGACCACCCGGCCGAAGTCACTGGCATTGGCCAGGTTCGAACTACTCGCCTGATGCTTCAAGTGACTGACCATTATTGGAGACGACTCGCTGCTAACAGCTTGACCAATTTGCTGACACTGCCTGCGCCCTGAGCGATGACAATGTCACCGGCGCGCACCAGCGCGGCGATAATGTCGGGTACCGCTTCTATGGATTCAGCCAACACCGGGCTGAGGCCGCCGAGGGCACTGATCGCAGCGCATAACTGTTCACTCTCCGCA
>JBFJZC010000317.1:0-3425 GCA_041622295.1 Porticoccaceae bacterium | reverse complement strand
CGGCCACCTGGGGTCAATCCACGGCGGCGGAGCGAAGTATGCTGATGTTCCGAATCGCCGACCGTATTGAAGAAAATATTGAACAGCTCGCGGTGGTTGAAACCTGCGACAACGGTAAGTCGATCCGGGAATCTCTGGGCGCTGATTTACAGTTGGTGATTGACGAGTTTCGCTATTTCGCCGGGTGTATTCGTACTGAAGCAGGCAGCGTCGCCAATATTGATCCGGACACGGTTACCATGGAGGTTCATGAACCTCTGGGTGTGGTTGGCGCCATTATTCCGTGGAACTTCCCCTTGCTGATGGCGGCCTGGAAGATAGTTCCCGCCGTTGTTACCGGCAACTGTATCGTACTGAAACCGGCTGAGCAGACACCGGTATCGATTCTTATCCTGATGGAAATCATCGGTGACCTGGTGCCGCCGGGCGTGATCAATATAGTCAACGGCTTCGGTGCGGAAGCGGGCAAGCCCCTGGCCTCCCACCCGGATATCAAAAAGGTGGCTTTTACCGGTGAAACCACGACGGGTCGCCTGATCATGCAATATGCCTCGGAGAATATTATTCCGGTCTCCCTGGAGTTAGGTGGTAAGTCACCCAATATCTTCCTCGAAAGCGTGATGGCCGAAGACGACGAATTCCTTGATAAAGCTGTTGAAGGGCTGGTGATGTTTGCCCTCAACCAGGGTCAGGTATGTACCTGCCCATCGCGGGCACTGATCCAGGAAAGCATCTACGATCGCTTCATGGAAAAATGTCTGCCTCGAGTTGCCGCCATCACAATGGGAGACCCCTACGAACTGACGACGATGATGGGTGCCCAGGCCTCTAATGATCAGCACCAGAAGATCATGAGTTATCTGGATATTGGCAGGCAGGAAGGTGCCGAATTACTGTGTGGTGGTGACGTCTTCCATCATGACAAATACCCTGACGGATATTACATTCAGCCCACGATATTTAAAGGGCATAACAAAATGCGCATTTTCCAGGAGGAAATTTTCGGGCCGGTACTGAGTGTTACCACCTTCAAGGATGAAGAAGAAGCTCTGGCTATCGCCAACGATACGCTTTATGGGCTGGGTTCGGCGGTCTGGACGCGGGACGTTCACCAGGCGCGTAAGTTTGCTGCTGGTATTCAAGCCGGCCGAGTCTGGGTTAACTGTTATCACGTCTATCCTGCAGGGGCTTCGTTTGGTGGGTACAAAAACTCTGGTATCGGCCGTGAAAATCACCACATGATGCTGGATCATTACCGGCAGACCAAGAATGTGCTGATCTCCTACAATAAAAACAAGATGGGTTTTTTCTAGGGCTGGCGTTTTTCCAGATGACCAGGGGGGCTTTTCCCCAATGAACAGTACCGGGGGTGGTTTGTGTCGGTCGACAACACTGCATACATAGAACGGGTCAGCGTCACAGAAGCAGCTTGTCGAGTGATCGATGAGCTGCGTGCCGCCCACGGCGAGCTGCTCTTTCATCAAAGCGGCGGCTGTTGCGATGGCTCGGCACCCATGTGCTTTGCGGTCGGCGATTTCCGGATCGGCAGCCGGGATGTTTGCCTGGGAGAGATTCACGGCTGCAAGTTTTATATGGGTGTGGATCAGTTCGAATATTACAAAAACTGCGAAACTATTGTCGATGCTGTGGCTGGTCGCGGCGCCAGCTTTTCCCTCGAAATCCCCTTAGGTGTGCGCTTCCTAACCAGATCACGGTTATTTGAAGGTGACGAACTTGAGCGGGTGAGACCTGTTGAAGTCGCTGCCTGAACCAGCGTTCGGGTGGTGTTTCTGCCTTCTTCAGACGGTGATTAGCTGACTTGTTTTTGCGGCAAGAATAAAATCATTCTCATTTAGTTGGCCATCTCGCGCGATGTGCCAGAGCACGGTGACTTTGCCGTAAGTGGTGATAATGGTCGGGTAATACCCGTACCGTACCGCCAGATCACCAATATCCACGGTAAAGCGCAGGGCATCTGCATAGCTGGAAAAGCGAAAGCTGCGCTGCAGCTGTTCGCTTTGTTCGTGAACTGATATTGACCAGTCGGGTAATTCCCTGAGCAGGCTTTCGCGTGCGTCCCGATCGGGTTTGAGATCGTTATCAGATTTGTTTAGTGATCGCTCGCTCAATTTCATCGTCAATTTGATGCTCACTTTTTTGCTCAATTCCATTGTAGCTGCCTGCTAATGCCGCGTGCATGGAATGGGTGAGGCGGCCCGTCAACCGCAGTGTTACAACAATGTTGTTGCAGCGTTAATGCTTCAGCACCGGCGTTTTAAAGGCAGTTCTCAGGTCGCGGCAGCCCCGCAATTTTGCTGGCAATGCGCGCCGGACTGGGCGGGAAAAGCTGCATCAGGTAAATACTGCGGCCCTTGTCCTTGCCCAACCTGGCCTGAGTGTACTTCACCAGTGGTCGCATGGGGGGGGATAACTGATAAGTGGCGTGAAATTCTCGCAGCAGGGTAATGATCTCCCAGTGTCGTTCATCTAATACAATACCTTCCTGGGCCGCGAGGGCATGTGCGGTGTTCTCATCCCAGTCAGCAAGTTTGGCGAGATGACCATCCTCGTCAACGGTTATGACTTTACTCCCGGCAATAAGTGTCATGATTTCACACTCAGTACCAGCTTATTACTTTGTCGGCCTTGGCCGCCAAGTCGACGAAGCCGTCGTAATCCACGGTCTCTAATCCCGTCAACAGTGACTTATCGTCTAGTCCTCTGGCTTCGAAGTCGGGGCTCAAAATACAGAACCTGACCTCGGTGGTGGCTAACTCCGTGATGCTTTTTTGCAGCGGTGTCAGCGTAGCTGGTCGCAGGCATGTGCTGCCATAGACCCCATCTTCGATGAGCAACACCACGTCACCCGAGGTCACACAGCGCAGGCAGTCCACGAGACATTGGCTGGCAAAAGGTGATTTATTGACAGTATGCAGGATCATTAAAAACTCAGGATGTGGCCGTCTGTGGCGAACAGGGATCGCACCTCCAGCTCGTTTAGTAAGGCCACAGGGATAGTGAGGCCAGCTGGTTCGATATTACGTTCGAGCAGGGAAGCGGTATCAACAAAAAGCTTATCGACGCCATAGAGCGGCAGCGCGCTGGCCATTGCCAGATGATTTTTAAGCGATAATCGGTCAGCCTGCTGGCCCGCTAACAGTTGCCAGACACCATCGTTAATAAACAGAACGCGCAGTTCCACACCCATTGCACCGGCGGCTAGCGCCACTTCCAGACCTTCCCGGGCCAGTGACCGACCATAGGGGGCGTGTCGAAACACCATCAGCAGGCTACCCTTGATCTCGCTATCCTCAGCTTCTGCAGTGGTCATACTCGTCATGGGCCAAAAGTTATTAGGCGATCAGATTGTTGTGCAGCCTCGACGAGGTCACCGAGGCCGACAACAGCAAAATAGCTGCGGAGAT
>JBFJZC010000316.1:0-3428 GCA_041622295.1 Porticoccaceae bacterium | reverse complement strand
TTGTCCAGAATATGGTAAAGAACATCATCGGGTAGCGGTTCGCCGGTGTAGTCCCGCGCGGCGAAGGTGGTGCGCATTACTTCGTTAAGTTTCATGGCTGTTCTCCGGCAGTTTCTGGCCGTTAGGCAGATATTAGTACCTGAACGCAGGCAAGACTTGATCGACGAAAAGCGCCTGTGACTCGGGCGTCATTGCGATCACGATGTAATAGGTCATCCCCGTCTCGTCAATACGGGTCTGTAGTTCGTTAACGACTTCGTCCGGGGTGCCGAGCAGGGCGACGGGTGATCGTTGGGCTGTTTGATAATTTGGAAAACCCAGTTGTGTGGCAATACCCCGTAGCGTTGCATCTGCAGAATTTTCTGACAGTGCCAGCAGCGTGATACCGCCGAGTTCAATTTCTCCCGGGTCACGTCCGGCCTGCTCGGCGAACTGGTGTAGCTGGGCTATCTTGTGTTTGAGCGTCGCCATGGTAAATCGGACGGTGGCTGCGGGATCGTTGATGAAGTCCTTGCCGTTGGACGTGGGTGGAATAATGTTGAGGATATCGGCATGGGCCGCGGCAATTTTAAGCAAACCAGGGCCGGAGCCACCGAGCATGATCGGTGGGTGTGGTCGCTGCACCGGACGGGGATTGTTGTAGGCTTTGTCGATGGAAAAATACTGGCCGCTAAAGGTGGGCTCTTTATCGCACCACATGGCTTTCAGTATCAGCACAGTTTCTTCCAGCTGTGCCAGTCGTTCGGGGGTTGAGGGGAAGGGGTAGCCGTGCGCGGTGTATTCCCTGTCAAACCAGCCCGCGCCCAGGCCCATAATAAAGCGACCGTTACTTACCTGATCCAGCGTTGAAGAGATTTTCGCCAGCAGGGCGGGGTTGCGAAACGAAGCGGCCACTACAGAAGGTGCCAGGCGAATTTTATCGGTCACGGCGGCGATAGCCGTCAAACTGGTAAAGCATTCAAGCTGCGGGGTGTCATGGGTGCCAAGGGGTGAGAAAAAATGGTCATTGGTGGATACTGAGTAAAAGTCGTCACGTTCCGCCTGCAAGGCTGCGGCTTTGGCATCCGCAAAATTACCGGTGGGAAGAAACAGGCCAAATTTTATATTTTCCACAGATTTTCTCCTGGCAGTGTCTGCCTGTTAGGTTCCTGGATGTGCTGGCTCCGTCGGCGCTATGTTTCCGGCAATCTATGTTTCCGGCAATCTATATTTTGGGTGAGCTACATTTCAGGTAAGTTCGTAAAATCCGCCGGGCGTTTTTCTTTAAATGCCTGGATTGCTTCGCGATTAGCCGGTGCGCCTACCAGCTCGGCAAAGGCGGCTATCTCGCGCTTACGTGCCTCTTTGATAGCAGCCAGTCGTGGCGCTAGCACCAGTTGTTTGGTGTGCATCAGGGAGCTGATGGGCATGGCAGCAATTTGCGTAGCCAGGGCTTGTACTTCCGGTAGCAGATTCGCCGCACTGGTTTTTTTCCAGGCCAGACCCATTTCGACGCATTGGTCGGCGTCAAACCATTCGGCTGTGTAAAGCATATGGGCGGCGTTGGTCCAGCCAATCCGCATGGGTAACAGGTATGAGTTGGCGGCTTCCACGGTAACGCCAAGCGTCGCAAACGGTGCGCGGAGACGGGCCTCCTCGCTGATAAAAACAAAATCGCAGTGGGGCAACATGGTGACTCCGATACCGATGCCCATGCCGTTGACAGCGGCGATCACCGGTTTTGGATAGCTGGCCAGCGTATCGAGGAAATGCGGGAAACCGTGAGGTTCGCCATCATGGTGTCGACGCGGGTTGGCCATTTCTCCGAGATCCTGTCCCGCAGTAAAAGCGCGCCCGGCACCGGTAATAATAATGACTGCGATATTGTTATCTGTGGCGGCGTCTACCAGTGCGTCGCCAGCGCCGTCGTATAAATCGTCATTGAATGCATTAAGTGCATCAGGGCGATTGAGGGTGATGGTTCGTACGCGGTTGGCGTCCTGGACGATAACACAAGCTGAATCTCTCATTGTCGTTCCTGTAAGTTGGTTGCCTGGCTAAAGCGATTTCAGTTTTAGCCAGGCGTGGTTTTATTTGGTCGCGGTGACTAAAAACTGCGGCAACACCATCATGAATGTACCGTCCGCCACGGCCGCGTGAATTTCCGCGAGCAGGGCGTCTGCCCGTTCGGGTGCCATGCCGCCCACCCTGGCGTAGGCCACCATATTATTGAGCACCGGTAAAATACGCCCACGGGTATCTGGTGAGGCGATGATTTGTACCTTTACATCGCGAAAGCCGGCTTTTTTCATTTCGCTATAGAGTACGCGGCCGATCAGTGGCGTGTGGTAAGCGCAGCGAGCGGCGTCGAGAAGTTCGCTTAACTTGCCCTGCCCCAGGGGTTCTACCGCAATCATGCCCCAGTCGCTATCGATGATGTGGGCGATGCCGCCGGGTTTGACGACGCGGTAAAATTCGGCGATCACCGCAGCGTAGTCGGTGACATATTCCAGCACATTCTTACAGACTAGCCGATCCGCTGAATCGTTGCCCAGAGGGATGCTGTCGTCAGTGATGTGGTGGATGGTAGCGCGGTTAGCGAAGCCTGCCGCAGCCAGATTTGTTCTGGCGAGGGTCACAAACGCTGCATTGAGGTCGATGCCGTGTACGTGACCCGCGGTCTCGATCCGTCGCGCCAGCTCAAGTGCGAGGCCGCCGGGCCCGCAACCATAGTCTACGACCGTGTGACCGGCGCGGATATCCGCTGCCGCCAGTAATGGTTCCATGGCGGGATGCCACTGAAACATCTGCTGGTAGGTCGCCAGGCGTTGTTTGTCGATATCGACCCAGTGATCGCGATAATAGGTTTCGGTGCTCATCGGTTGCTCGTTTAGGTGTTGCGCCGCGAGGGGAGTATTTGCACACGGTTGACAGGAGTATGGTTCGCCAGGCCCTGCCTCGCCAGAGCAGTCGCTGGTAACGCGCCCCAGCGCGTTACCAGACGCAGTCATTGCTTAGCCGTGTAGATGATAGGTCGGCGTACTCTCCTGGTTTAGCGTCACCTGTACGGTAAGGCAGGCGGCGCAGGCTGGGCAGTAGTGTTCCATCAGCATGACCGGGTGATCCTGACGTCGCCGCGTACAGGTTTCTGACTCTTCGTAGACATCGGCCAGATCTCGCTGCCGGGTATGGGTGGCGGACACCCAGCTTGCGGTAGTACTGGCGAGTTTGTGGTGGCAATGACTACAGACCCAGGCGCCGTTTTTAGTCTGCACACCAGACATGCTCGCGCTGGCAGGTAATTTCTCCAGGGCGACGTTGGCGGACGGCAGTATCGCCGCACGAATGGCGTTGCGATTGATCCAGGTAGCCGCGACATCTACGTGGGTCTCACTACCCACGGCCAGCACGGCACCATAGAGTTGTTCGGCGGCGGCTTTTGAAATGGC
>JBFJZC010000315.1:0-3446 GCA_041622295.1 Porticoccaceae bacterium | reverse complement strand
CACCTTTGGCGGCGCCTACGCAGTGTTGCCCTACGTTTTTCAGGGCGGTGTTGAACATTACGCCTGGCTAAGCGCAGCACAGATGATGGACGGACTTGCCCTGGGTGAGACGACGCCCGGGCCTTTGATCATGGTCGTCGCTTTCGTCGGCTTTGTCGGCGGTTGGACAACGCAAGTCTACGGCGCAGACATGCTGCTCCTGGCTGGCATTGCGGGGGCCGGCATGGCGACGTTTTTTACCTTCCTGCCCTCGTTTCTGTTTATCTTACTTGGCGGCCCCCTCGTTGAGGCCACCCGGCATGAGGTGCAACTGACTGCGCCTTTAACCGGTATAACGGCCGCGGTGGTCGGGGTAATATTACATCTGGCCGTGTTTTTTGCGTATCACGTGCTCTGGCCGGCCGGTTTTGCGGGGCCATTCGAATGGTTTTCGATGCTCATAGGCATTGTTGCCATTGTTGGTCTATTTAGATATCAGCTTGGCATAGTACCCGTGATTGCTGCCTGTGCGTTCGTCGGTGCGCTGTATTCCCTGTTGCGGTAACGGTCGGTGACGTCGGTGGATATACGTAAGAATTTATGAAGAGGAAAGTTGCATTTTGAAAACGCTAAAATACTTGTTTGAGCAAAATCTGGCATGGGCAACCGCGATTAAAGAAAAGGATCCCGAGTTCTTCTCCTGTCTTTCCAGGCAGCAGGAACCCGAGTATCTGTGGATCGGTTGTTCGGACAGCCGGGTTCCGGCGAACCAGATTGTCGACTTGCCGCCCGGTGAGATATTCGTCCATCGCAATGTCGCCAACGTCGTTGTGCATACGGATCTAAATTGTCTGTCGGTCATCCAGTACGCCGTTGATGTGCTTAAGGTAAAGCATATTATCGTGTGTGGTCATTACGGCTGTGGCGGTGTGAAGGCTGCCATGGATAATCAGGAGCACGGGCTTATCGATAACTGGTTGCGTCATGTTAAGGATGTCAGCAGACTCAATGTCGAAAAATTAAAGGGTGTCGAGGGCGATAAAAAACTTGATTTGCTGTGTGAGTTGAATGTTGTCGAGCAGGTAACCAATATCTGCAACACAACTATTGTCCAGAATGCCTGGAAACAGGGCGCCGAGCTGTCAGTGCACGGCTGGATTTATAATATTGAAAACGGCATTTTGAAAGATCTGGATACCTGTATTACCTCGCTGGCGCAGCTTGGAGACAGATGATGTGTGCCCTAATTGCATGTCGTGCGCATACTATTCATATCAGCGTATCTGCTTCGAGTAGACACCTCGCTGAGAGGATAGCTAAGCAGCAGGCTATATGATTCCTGCGCTCAGGGCGCGTGCGCCTGAATGGCAGGTGCGGGGGTTACGTCGAAATGCGTGTGCCCTGGCGTCAGGTTGCTGATACCCGGAATATCAGCGCGTGCATGTCCGGTGCTGCCACCTGTTCCAGCAGAGACATTGGCCCCCTGTTCTGTTACGTGGCCCGGTGCGCCGCCGCCTTTGACTTCAGCTAGCGCAGAAACCGTGCCGATCGCAAACGCCTGGACAGGGCCAGCAGTTACGCCATTGCTACCACCATCACCGGCTTCAGGAAAAGTGAAGCTGAGCAGTTTGGTCAGATCGGTGATGACCACGTCAACATTAGCGCCCTTTGCGGCCGTCGCACTCTCGGCTTTGGCAGTTTCTGCGCCGGATGCCATGGCGCTACCTGTATTACCGCCATCACCCGCTTCAATATCTCCCTGAAGTAGAATTTCGCCATCGGCATGAGTTACCTGTAGGGTAATTTTGCCACCGTCCCCGCCACGTAACGCACGGGCCTGTGCTGTGGTGGCGATGACCGCCGGGGCTGTCTCGGGCAGTCCGGGCTCTGGGGGTTCGTCTTCTTCGTTCTCAGCGTTATTTGCTCCGTTGTCGGGGGTGGTCTCTTCGTTGACGGGATCGATAGTATCGCCACGCTGAACCTCTGCGTCCGCGCTGCCGCTGTCGCCGCCGTTGCCCGCCTCAATTGAGGCGGCGCCGGTGGTAACATTGGCGATCTCGATACGTTTTGCTGCGACAACACTCACTTCGCCTCCGGCTCCGCCAGCACCGCTTTCGGCGTACACCAGTTGGTTGGCGCCGCTAGCAGTCGCGGAACCTCCGTCACCGCCTCCGCCGGCAACGACACGCCCGCTAACTATTATTGCGCCGCGGGTAGAGACAAGGGTTATGTTCCCGCCATGAAGGCCGGGTAAACCTGTCACAGTAGCCCGGCCTGTCTGATCTTCGCCATCGCCGCCATCACCTGATTCGATTTCGCCAACGATATGAATATCGCCACCGTGTGACCGCAACGTGATGCTCGCACCGTTGCGGTTGGCTTGGTCAGTAGGGTTGTCGTTAGCAGCCCGGATATTACCTTCGATGAAAATATCACCGTCGGCATTGATGGTGAGATCGCCAGGTACTTTGACAGTCGCCCCGGGAGCAACGGAGAAGGTCGGCACGTTCAGCGTACCGTTGAGCGACCGGTCTGTGGCGACTCGGTTAGGGTCTTCTCCGCACCCGGTGAGCAAGAAGACAACAAGAACAATGAGGTGGCACGCCATTGCTGAGCGGGTGTTATTGTTAGTATCCATGGCGATTTCCGGGTGGAGTTATTTCAGGCTGCATTACGGGGCTTTATCACGCAGCGAACAGTAAAGGCTCAATACTGGGAAAGTGCTTTTTCAGAGCCATTTAGTAATGCTGTTAGTATTGCTTTGCAATGTTATTGGAACCGTTTTGCAATGTTAGCCAAACTCGCATACCCACTATTTCCTCCCCCGTCCGAATTAAAAGAACAGATGAATGTATAGACCAATAATTAGGAGCTTGCACGTTGAATACAGCGGGCTATAAGAGCGGCACGCCGATTTCCCGCCATTCAGGTCTGTCACGCAGGTGTAAAGAGAGATGCTGAAAGCAGCGCTGTGGATGATGGGGGCCATCATAGCTTTTAGTCTGCTGGCTGTTGGCGCCCGTGAGCTGGCGGGCGAAATTAATGTTTTCCAGATTCTTTTTTTTCGCAGTGTGATGGGCCTGGTGATTGTGTCAGTGCTAATTCTTGGTTCTGGGCAGCACAATCTTTTTGTCACCAGGCGAGTAAATCTACATATCGGGCGCAATATTTTCCATTTTGCCGGACAGTATGGCTGGTTCCTCGGTATCGGCCTGTTACCCCTTGCGGAGGTTTTTGCGCTGGAGTTCACCGTTCCCCTCTGGACCGTGTTGATAGCCAGCGTCTTCCTGAAGGAATATCTAACCGCCAGGAAAATGATCGCAATTCTGGTTGGGGTGATTGGCGTGTTGGTCATTATTCGGCCGGGGGCCCAGATTCTGGATGTTGCATCCATGATTGTACTGGCCTCGGCCGCCTGCTTCGGCGTGTCTTATGTCGCAACCAAAGGGCTGTCGAGTTCAGAGAGT
>JBFJZC010000314.1:0-3456 GCA_041622295.1 Porticoccaceae bacterium | reverse complement strand
AGTGCTCGGTAATTTCACCAACAACGTAACAAGAGGGAATGCTATGAACAAAACTATTTTAGCCGCCGTCATGGTTGCAAGCATCGGTTTGGCAGGTTGCGCCAGCAATGGCGAGCTGGCAAAAGTACGCGCTGCGGCTGAACGAGCTCAGTCTACCGCTGACCAGGCTCAGAAGACTGCAAACGATGCGATGGCAAAAGCCAACCAGGCCAGCGCCACTGCCGCCGCTGCTGACAGCAAAGCTGATCAGGCATTGTCAAAAGCCAATCAGGTAGACGAAAAAGTCGAGCGCATGTTCAAAAAGACGATGATGAAGTAACCCTTCAGATACTCGCTCAACGTCTAGCGGTAAGTAGCTTTACACCCGCCGACCGCCCACAAGTGGCCGGTCGGCGGGCTTTTATTTTGTCCTGCCCGTTACTGAATAACAACCTGGGTGCCAATATCGACCCAGCGCGCCAAGTCCTGTATCTGATCGTTGCTAAGTGCAACACAACCCCTGGTCCAGTTGTACTGTTCATGCACCGACGCGTTGCCAAAGCCAATACCGTGAATACCAATCTCGCCGCCGAGCGGTGTACTGCTGGGCGGCACAAGGCCAGTCGAATGAGCATCGACGATACGTTGAAAATCCTGTGACACGATCAGTTTTCGCATCAAAGCAAGCTTGGCGTGGTCGCGGGTTGGATAGTCAAGGCCAAAAAATAATTTAAACCGACTCGTGTGACTGACAGAAATGATCCGATAGACACCCAGGGGTGTAGTTTCGTCACCCTGCAAATGTAATTCCGCAGCACCCCGCTGGCCAATCGCGATGTTGTCGTACTGCTGAAGGGCCTTATCGCCCTGCATCACCCTGGCAACCGAGTCCGTGGTATCTATCAACACCCAGACTGGCTCCGCAGCCCAGCCAATATGCGAAATTGCCAGGAGTAAGGTAAAACAGGCACTCCGAATAGTGGTGGCCCCATACTTTCCAGAGCCAGACAGATACCTTTTGTAACGAAACCGGCAGTCTTTGCCATTGGGCAGGTACAGATCGAAGTACAATTGGTGCGTTCTGCTATAAAATAGTCGCTTTCCGAAGTCAGACAGGTACTTCCTAAACAAATTATGAACAGTCATCGCAGCGTCTTAGCGGGTATCCAGCATTATTGTCGGCGCAGACTACCAAAAACTCAGCCTGTGAAGAAGCTTCTTCTTCTCGTCGCCCTGTTATCGTCACACATGGCTAGCGCAGAGCTATTCAACCTGCCAGTGGATGGCAGTACCGTTGTCGGCCATATTCGCGTTGTTGTTGCCGGAACGGATAACACCTTGCTCGATATAGCCAGGCGCTCTGACGTGGGTTACCACGAAATCACCGGGGCGAACCCTGAGGTTGATGTATGGACGCCTAACGCACACGACAAGATTGTCATTCCCTCGCAGTATATTCTGCCACCAAAACCCTGGCGCGGTGTTGTTATAAACGTCTCACAGCGGCGCCTGTTTTATTTTTTACCTGTCGAAAAGGATAAACCTGCTCAGGTCGTGACATTTCCGATCAGTATTGCACGCGAGGGCTGGTCGACTCCTCTGGGCGAGACAAAAATAATCGGCAAGTACAAAGATCCCGGCTGGTTTATGCCCAAATCAATTCAGGCAGAAAGAAGACAGGAAGGCGAAACTGACTTCCCCACTTATTTCCCACCCGGGCCTGATAACCCCATGGGCATGCTGGCGATACAACTCGGCTTTAGCGGTATTTTTATCCACGGTACCAACCGACCCTGGGGGGTTGGCATGCGCACCAGCCACGGTTGCCTGCATCTCTACCCGGAGGATGCTGCAATGGTGTTCCCCTTAATTAGTGCTGGTATTCCGGTCCGCGTGATCGACGAACCCGTTCTGGTGGGTATACGGGCCGGGCAGTTGGTCGTGGCCAGTTATGAGCCCGTCATGGAATACGACACAACTACCAACCTGTCTACACGAACAATGATGGCGCTGTCACCCTGGCTGGACGAGCAGATCAATACCACGGGGCACAGCTACCAGGTTGACTGGAATCGAGTACAGAACATCACCGAGACGGTTAACGTCGTGCCCCTGTCAATCGCTCCTGGCGGCGCCACTTATAAAGAGTTAATCGCCGGTATACCGGTAGAGTCCTACCGACATTTACCTTATGGGAAGGAAGCCAACGATGCGACCGCGCCGCCACCCACGCAAACCCTGGTGACGGCAACGCCTCTATCGGGTGCACCGGCGGCGCCGGTAACCGAGTCTAAAATCGACCATACTAGCGATACGGTTGATGTCGAAAGTGTCTGGGACTGATCGACATCACGCATGGTCAAACCAGCTGGCACTGGCTCTGACTCAAGGCTATGTGTAACTTGCCTATCCGGCGTCAGGAGCGCCATTCATGGTGGCCCCAGGCCTGGTCGGTTATGGTTTCAGTTGTTATTCATGCTGTTGCCATATGCAACTCGGTTGCCCTGCCCCAGTGATCCGGCCCAGCCCGATAATCATTAGCACCCCTGCTTTCCAGCAGCACTGCGGTCATTCTCTATGAGTCATCGCGCGCACTTGTTTTCGCTACGGCTGGCTCACGCTATGCGCGAATTCCTGAGCGAAACGCCCTACAGGCCGAGTACCCTGTCGCGAGATGTCATGGCTGGCATTACGGTGGGGATTATCGCTATTCCATTATCGATGGCCCTCGCCATCGCCAGTGGCGTGGCTCCGCAATACGGTCTCTACACGGCGTGTATTGCCGGGTTCCTGATCCCCCTCGCTGGCGGCTCTCGCTTCAGTGTCTCTGGCCCAACTGCTGCCTTTGTCGTGGTGCTGTACCCGGTGGTGCAAAAATACGGACTTGCCGGTTTACTAATCACCACGATGCTCGCAGGTGCAATGTTAATCACCATGGCCCTGCTGCGGATGGGTCGCTACATCGAATATATTCCCGAATCCGTCACCCTGGGCTTTACCGGCGGCATCGCAGTAGTCATTGCGACGTTGCAACTAAAGGACTTTCTGGGGCTCGATATCGCCACCATGCCGGAACATTTCACCGACAAGGTGTTGGCATTGTCAGCGGCATTCCCGAGTTTTTCGCCGTGGGCGCTGCTGGTCGGAACCACAACACTGGCCGTCATACTCCTCTGGCCGCGTCTAAAAACAGCCATTCCTGCGTACCTGCCGGCGATCCTGGTAGGCAGCGTAACGGCCTTGCTGCTTAACCAGCAGGGGTATACCGTCGCGACCATTAACTCTACATTCAGTTTTGCCCTGCCAGATAGTAGCGTCGGCACCGGCATTCCCTCTCTGCTGCCGTCCTTTGAGTGGCCCTGGTCACGTTCTCAGCCTGGAGAGCGAGCCCTGACCTTCAGCTGGGTACTGGCCCAGGATCTGTTGGCCAGCGCTTTTGCTATCGCCATGCTCGCGGCTATCGAATCACTACTCTGT
>JBFJZC010000313.1:0-3462 GCA_041622295.1 Porticoccaceae bacterium | reverse complement strand
GTCAAGCTTTGTAAAGAGGGTGACCTAATTTTTGAGCGAGGTTAACACAACAACAGAAAATGCGGGATGTTGATGGCGAATTTCGAAGAAAAAAACACGTTGATAACCTTCGAAAACTGCGACCTGTGGGTTCTGGGGGAACCTCAGCCGCGATTTCACCTGGTGGCGTCGGGTTGGTTTGTGTGGCTCCCGTGCAGGCGCTGTTTTGCTTAGGGCTGTATCAGGTTTTCGGTGGCCAGGGCAATGCGTTCGTCAAGGTAATACCAGTAAAACTCGGGGCCTTGATAGCCAACGAGCCGTGGTGCTATTTCCTCACCCCGCGCGTTAACAAACAGCAAGGTCGGACTCAGCGGCACATCGTGGCGGGTCACCCAGGACGCAGGCGACTGGTCTTGTCCATCGAAATCGATAATCGGGCGGGTATCGTCACGCAACAGACGCCGCAGCACAATATGCTGGTAGGCGCTGCTCGCAGCCACGGTGTTGAGGACATCCCGCTCCAGACGCAGGCAGTACGTGCAGTAGGCGGCCGCCACGTAAATTATCAGGGGTTTATTTAACTGCAGGGCGATCTGGGCATCGGTTTGCAGATTGCTGGCAGGGGTAATTTCCCCTGCCTTTAAGCCCGCCTTCGGCTCAGCGTTGAGTCCCTGTGGACTAGTAAGGGCAAATATTGCCAGCACCCAGGCTACACACAGCTTGTTTAGCCGCAGGGCAAGGGGCGACACACTCAAGGCAGGTGTTCCAGCAGGTGTTCGACCACGTCTTCCAGGTGCAGGTCGCGAAGAAAATGATCGGCACCATCAATGGTCGTAAGGGTGATCTTGCTGTTGTTAAGGTTGTCGATTTGCGCCGCCACACCGGTGGTCAGTTCCTCGCTGCCGATATAGACCAGCGTTGGCAGATCAACGTCAGCGATCAACGCTGGCGTGTGTTTTTCGGGTTCGGCTTCATAAAACGACCGAAAAGCCACTGGGGTAACCATGATTTTGCCGCAGGTCAAAAAGCCTACGGGGCCAAGCAGCGCTTTGTTTTGGGCTTGCGCCTGCTGCGCCTGGGCCAGCGCCTGGGCCAGAGGCTCGCCATAAAAGGCCTCATAATCGGCGGCCACCTGTTCGGCTTGCCAGGTCATGGGGGCCAGCAGGACCAGCGCCGACGTATCGGCTTGAGGGGCGGTGTTACGGAGCAAGGCAATCTGACTGGCGCCGCGGGAATGCCCGGCCAGGATAATTTTCGACCAGCCTTTTTCGCGCAATTGTTGGTACCAATAGCTGACTTCGGCAAGCGGATCGGCCTGGCCGTGGCGTAAGGGGTTGTTGCGGCAGTCGAAAAAACCCTTGCGATCAGTGATGCCCAAACTTTGGGTAATGGCCAGCGACGCAAATTCCGATTCCTGTAACAGCGTTTGCAGGTGGCGGATGATTTCCATGCTGTGGTGGCCACCGGTGCCATGGACGATGAGGAAGACAGGTTTATCCCGAGGGCCGTCGACAAAACGCGCGTTTAACAGCAAGCCATTGAAATCGGCCTGCCAGTCTTCAGCGCCTGCTGTCAGCGTGTAGCACGCCAGCAAAGCAGCGCAGACGATGTTCAATAGTCTTTGCTGCAACCTGCGCATTTAACTGGCCATCCCGGGGTTGTCCGCGACGTTTTTCAACACCGGCAGATTGAGCTTGTCGATTGTGATGGTCTTTTTGTCCTGCAGGTAGCGGGCCACGCTGTCCCAGATGGGTTCGCCGCTGGCCTGACTGCCAACGGTTGCCCAACCGGCAACTTTGTAGCTTTTGCTGGCATCGATCGACTCGCCATTATCCAGCTGCATGTTGCCAATACGCTTACCCATTGCTGCGGTAGGGTCACAGGTGTAATTGAGCCCCCCTACCCTGACCATGTCGCCGCCCTGCTGGTAATAGGGGTCGGAGTTGAACAGGTTGTCGGCGACGTCTTCCAGAATGGCTTTTAGCTCGGTGCCAGTCATGTCGCGGGCATAGGTTTCGGGATAGGTAATACAGGTTTGATCGAGGACATTTTCCATGGTGATCGTTTGTCCCGGCAGTACCGTGGTGCCCCAGCGAAACCCTGGTGACAGGGCAATTTGCGCGTCGTTGACAGCGCGCAAGGCGTCGCAAATAACCTGATCAAAGGTCCCGTTAAAATTACCACGGCGATAAAGTAGTGCATCGGCTACGGCGAGGGGTTTCTGCAGCTCGGCCAGATAAGGCTTGCGGACTTCATCGATATAGCGGGTCATCTCCGGGTCGGCATCGATAAAGCGGGAAAACACCGGCAGAAGTTTGTAGTGGTAACCGGTAACGCGACCTTTACCAAGACTGAGATCCAGCACGCCAAGAAACTTGCCATTGGAACCGGCATTGGTCACTAGCGTGATGCCCTGGGCGTTCTTTATTTCCATCGCTCTGGGTACCCCGTCATGAGTATGGCCACCCAATATGGCGTCGACGCCAGTGACCTGCGATGCCATTTTTAAGTCAACATCCATGCCGTTATGGGACAGCACCACCAGCGCATCGGGCTTTTCGGTAGCACGAATACTATCGACCAGTTCCTGTAAATCCTGCTCCCGAATACCAAAGGTCCAGTCTGGGATAAACCGCGACGGGTTAGCTACCGGCGTATACGGGAACGCCTGTCCAATCACCGCAACTCGATGCTCGCCGAGGGTTTTAATGGTGTAGGGCTTTAATGCGTGGCCGCTGTCCTCGTCGTAAGCCGGTGAGCCGTCAAACAAAGCGTCCTCTTTTACCCTGACGTTTTGCGCCACGAATTCGCCTTTGAATGCGGCGATATTGGCCAGCACTTCTTTATCCTGATAGGTGAATTCCCAGTGGCCTGTCATCACGTCGACACCGAGCAGATTACAGGCGCCAACCATGTCTTTGCCCCGCGTCCAGTAGGACGTGCCAGAGCCCTGCCAGGTATCCCCGCCATCAAGTAACAGGGTTTTGTGTTTGCCGTAGCTTTCCCGCAAACCGTCTATCAAGGTCTTAAGGTGGGCAAAACCGCCTATTTTTCCGTAATGCTGCGCGGCATTCACATAGTCTAAGTGAGTAAATCCGTGCGCTGACAGTGAGCCTGGCGCGATACCAAAATATTTTAGAAACGCGTCACCGACGACATGAGGTGGGCGACCCTGCGCCTCGAAAAAACCGAGATTTACACTGGGTTCACGAAAATAAACAGGTAATAGTTGTGCGTGCGTATCGGTGAAATGCAGCAGCCTTACGTTACCGCGGTTGGGCAGTTTGTAGAGATTGTCGTGAATACCCTGCCCGGCCAGCAATTTACTGGGAACCATGCCCGCGGCCAGGCCCATCGCAAGCAGTCGATTGAATTCACGGCGATTAAATTGCATGGAGTTTAGTCTGTCGTTAGCGTGTCATTAGCTGTGGTCAGCGGGCAATGAACTGCTGTAGAACAACTATCTGGGAATCATTGCCTGCC
>JBFJZC010000312.1:0-3463 GCA_041622295.1 Porticoccaceae bacterium | reverse complement strand
TTGGTCTGTTCATGGCATTGGCGCGATCCGGGCGATTAAGTTGCAAATGCGCCACATGGTTGTCGAGCTGAAGATTCAGTGTTGTAAAGTTAGGGGTCATGGCCTGCGCCTCGTCGCGAAATTTTTTAAGCGGATGTTCAGAAGACACGGCAGATACGGGTATTATGAGTCGATTGTTGCCCGTAGCTGTTGCGTGGAGTCAGCTTAGCAGATATTTCACCGATGACGGGTAGGCGGCTCTAATGACGGTATTACCTGGGCAAAACAAGCGACCCATTAAGGAGGTGTTTTGAGTCAAGCTCGAGATATAGCGGCGGGAGAATTTGCCGCAGCCACTGCGGTGCGGCAAATAGAAGACAGGGTTTGGGAAGGTCATTTCACGGCAAACTGGCTGATTGGTCAGACGCTAAATGGCGGCTACGGCATGTCGGTGGGTGTGCGCGTGCTGGGCGAGGCCTTGCCCCATCCAGACCCGATCACCGTTACCGGGCATTTTCTGGCGCGCACTGAAGTGGGGCCGGTGCGCTGTGAGATGGAAATCCTGCGCAGCGGTGGGGCCTCATCCTGCGGCACCGTTAAACTTATGCAAAACGGGGAGCTGAAAATACTGGTAACGGGCATTTACGGCGACATCGATAAACAGCGCGGCGAAACCCAGGTACTGGGTGCGCCACCGCTGATGCCTGCCATTGAAGACTGTGAAGATGCGCCCTTCCATCGCAATCAGCCGTTTCGTGAGCAGATGCTGCAGCGTATCGCGCCGGCCAATGTGCGCGCGTTGCAGGGCGACCCGGACGGCAGCGGTGTCTGGCATGGCTGGCTCGATTTTGTCGATGGCAGTGCCAAGGACTTGTGTTCGCTGGTGATGTTTTCCGATGCGCTGCCGCCCCCGGTATTTGCGATTTATGGCGCCGAAGGCTGGGTGCCAACGCTCGAATTAACGGTGCAAATGCATCGCCGCCCGGCGCAGGGGCCGTTGCGTTGCGTGTTCGGCACCGACTACATCACTGAGGGCATCGTTAACGAGGATTGTAAATTGTGGGACAGTGACGGCAATATTGTCGCCATCGCCCGGCAGACCGCCAAGTATCGCCTGCCAAAATAGTGAGTCTGCACTGATGTGCGGACCCTGAGATAGGCCACCCGGGTTTGGCAACGTAACGGCAGATCTCAAAACGTGAGCAAAGTGAGTGAATAAAGAATTTTGCGCGGGGAAAAGCTAACGAAACAGGGGACAGGACAATGGTAGATAACACAATCACAGGCAAGACCACGGTTGCCAAAACAATAGTAGACAGGAAAATGGCGAGTTCTAAAAAAGTCCTGGGCTACAGGAATTATTTTGCCGGCGTGGTGTTGTCCCTGCTGCTGGTTCAGGGTTGTGATGCTGCGGATAAAGGTTCGCCAGCGCTAGCCGATGGTAAAAATGCCGAGGCGGTGGCAGACCATGTCAGGCGGCGTCAACAGGGTCTCGACGTTATTTCCACGCTGACTGGCACCGAAAACCCCGGGGCTTTTGCCGATACCCTTGTCGCCAGCCACGGCGCCCTGGGATCTTTTGCCCTGGATTTTGTTATGGGCGACATCTGGAGTCGCGAGCAGCTGAGTCGGCGCGATCGCAATTTGATTGTATTAACCATACTGGGCGCCCTGCACCAGACCAATCAGCTCGCCTATTACGTGCCGGGTGGTCTGAATCATGGTTTGACCCCGGTCGAGATCCGCGAGATTTTTACCCACCTGGCTGCTTATGCGGGCTTTCCAAGGGCGCTGGACGCCATGGCCGAGACCAATCGCATTCTGACTGAACTGGGTCACCCCGTGCCACCGGGTGGCCTTGGCGAGTCCGACCGGCTGAGCGATGCGGAAAGGCGTGCCCGCGGTGCCGAAGTAATGGGCCGGCTGTCGGGCAATGCCTCACCAAACCCCGATGAGGTACTGGCAGCTATGGCGGGTAAACTCGGCCCCCTTGGGGAGTACGGCATCGACTTCGCCTTTGGTGAGGTGTGGGCACGTCCGCAACTGTCCCGCCGCGACCGCAGTTTGGTCGTGGTGTCCATTCTGACGGCATTGGGTCGTGGCGATGAACTGGATATCCACGTGCCCGCCGCCGTGCGCCACGGCGTGACTAAAACTGAACTCGAAGACTTAATGCTCACTATTTTCGCCTACGCTGGTGCGCCTTTGGCCGTCGAGGGCATGCGCAAGGTCGTGGAGCATGTTAAATAGGTAAACAAACGGCGGCATAACTGTTTTCTGATCGGAAAATAATCTGGGCGCCTGGCGAGCTAAAGGGAGACGGGCCGTTATTATGTCGCTGTAGGCGACGTTGGAGATCACGAAAGTATTTTCTAATCCAGCGACAGGAGTTTTAAATGATGGATGTGTACGGTTCTCAACCATCTCCCTATGTACGCAGAATCCGCTTATTGCTGGCTGACACTTCGTATCAGTTTCATTCAATGGATCTCGCCAACCCGAGTGATCGCGAGCGACTGCGTGAACTTTCCCCGGTACTCAAAATTCCCGTGCTGGTCGATGCGGGCAAAACGATCTGGGATTCGCGACAGATTTTTCGTTATCTCCAGCAAAAAAATCTGCACGGTGTGCTGAGTCAGCAGCAGGAAAACCTGCTGACCACGATAGATGGTGTCTGTGATTCTCTGGTGCAGTTGCTGCTGGTTGAACGCAGCGGCGTAACCCTGGATGCCAGTAATTCTTACCGAAAAATTAACGTTGACCGCATCGACAGAAGTACAGAATTCCTCGATCAGGCGGTTGTCAGCGGTGAGTTCAAAGACTGGAATTACCCTTCGATTTGCCTGTATTCACTGATTGACTGGGCAAGCTTCCGGGAGCGCTATGCGTTTGAAAACCTGGCCAATCTCTGGGGCTGGTATCTGGACAATGGCTTGCATCCGGGTATCGAGGCCACGGATCCGAGAAGTACCACGTCGTGAGTGGTGCGGCTCGCTAAGGAAGCGGTTCTTGACCGGTAGACGACATTGTCGCCACGACGGGTTTTGGTCGTCTCCGCGGACGTGAGTTTGTTTGCACCCAGCTATTGCTGGTCGAGCAAGTTTGCTAGCATGACAGGCCGATTTGCCCGCGACTTCATACCTCCGTCGCGCTGCGGCGCTTAGCACCAAATTCAACGCTACTTAACGACAGGATAACGATCATGAGCAAACCACCGTTACTCACCAAAGAAGAACAGGAAAAAAGCCTGGCCGAACTAAACGCCAACGCGCTGACGCCCTGGGAAATTGTCGAGAACCGCCTGGTCCGCCGCTATGACTTTAAAACGTTTAGCGATGCCTTCGGTTTTATGACCCAGGCCGCGCTGGAATGCGAGGTGCTCAGCCACCACCCGCGCTGGGTGAACGTGTGGAACGTGGTGGAAATTGGTTTGCTGACCCACCGCGCAGGCGGCCTCACCCATCTGGATTTTGACCTCGCCGGG
>JBFJZC010000311.1:0-3480 GCA_041622295.1 Porticoccaceae bacterium | reverse complement strand
GGTCGCGTGCATGATCGCAATATCGGACTATACCGCTGAAACCGGCGCTACCAGGGTGGTACCCGGCAGTCATTTGCTTGCACAAGCACCAACCTACGGCGGCGAGTTTGCCGAGGCCGTGCCGGTAGAATTCAACGCCGGTAGCGCCCTGTTGTTTGACAGCCAGTTGTGGCACGGCGGCGGCGCCAATATTAGTAAGACCCCGAGGATTGGCGTGGTGTTCGCCTATTGCGCCGGCTGGACCCGACCCCAGGAAAATCTGCTACTGGGCATACCTCGTGACAGGGCGATGCAATTTCCGCGACGACTGCAGGAATTACTGGGTTACAGCATTTATAAAGGCCAGTGGGGGCACATTGAGCGGCAGGACCCCATCGAACTAATCGGTGCACCTGCCGGGCGGGGCATGGTCTGGGATGCCAGTGAACGCCGCTTCGGCAGCAAAAAAACTGGCGAATAACCCGGTGTATAGCCAAACCAGATTCGTCCAGTGAGCGTTCTTTGATTTTATCGACGACCGCTATCGACGACGACCATCGATGACCACTGCGTCGAGCCTGATTTCACTCGCTGACGGGAAGACGGCAACCTGAAAGGACTTGAAATTAAATAGAAAAATGGCTGGCGTACACGACTGGGCTTATTCGCAAGAATGCGTACGGTCGATGTTGTGCCACGCCCAAAGCCCCGAAACTCTAAATAATGCAGGGGGAATATCATGGCGCAATGGAAACCCGATCTATCTCATGTACACAAGCTTAAATATACCGGGGCAATCGATGCTGACGGTCATATACTCGAGCCTCCCGATCTCTGGGAAAATTACATAGAGGCGAAATATCGCCAGCGTGCCATGCGTATTGCACGGGACGAGGATGGGCTTGAATATGTCGAAATCGACGGACAACCCTCCAAATTACTTCGCAAAGGCTTTCCGTCGACCATGGGTTTAATGCATCACAAGGACCCCGCGATGTTTGAACCGGGCACCGAGCGAACCTATGTGGGCAACGCACCCTTTGGCTCGATGAATGCAGGGGAGCGTGTCCAACTTCTCGATGCTGAGGGTCTGGATGCGGCGCTGTTATACCCGACACTGGGGGTGCTGTGGGAAGCGGAGTTGGATGATGTGGAGCTGACGCTGGCCTATTGTCGGGCCTATAACCGGTGGTTAGTCGATTTCTGCAAAGACTCTGGCGGCCGTTTGATTCCCATTGCGCATATTCCCTTTGATAACCCGGAAGCGGCCGCTGCAGAATTCGAGCGCGCGGTCAAAGATGGCTGCAAAGGGGCCTTTACCATGCCGTTTACCTGGAGTCGCAAGGCCCATGGTGATCCGGTTCACGATCCGATATTTCGAAAGGCCGTCGAGCTTGATGTGCCCCTGGCAATTCATGTTGGCTTTGAGCCATTACACGCACGACCCAATCGCTTTGAGCATGCCAATCGCATGCCCCTACTGGCCAACGTCACCACTGCTGAAGGCCTGCGCCATGCCTTTACAACGTTTTTCGATTACGGCACTTTTGAGCGTTTTCCCGATTTGCGCCTGGTCCTGCTGGAATCCGGCGGTGGCTGGATAGGCCAGTGGCTGGATAGACTGGATGTCATGTTCCACAAAACCGTGATTGGCGAACGGGCAGCGGTGTCTCGTGCACCCAGTGAATGGTTTAAGTCCAACTGCTGGATTTCATGTGACCCCGATGAAAAGTTGATTCCAGCCATGATGCAACTGCTGGGGGAGGATCGATTTATCTGGGCGAGCGACTTCCCTCATGCCGACCATACCCCCGACTACATCAGGGAGATAGAGCGGATGGCCGACAGTCTGCCGCCCAGTGCGCGGCCGTTATTACTCGGCGACAATATTCGTACGCTCTATAAACTTTAGTCTGATGGGCCGTTGCTGGCGGCAAAAACCATTAACGGGGGCGCACCACACCACCCGCGCTTGTCGCAGGCTAAATCTCGCGACCCGGATGACCAAAAGCGGTTCGTAGTGCGGCGCTTGCCCGCGCGATAAACTCCCTGCCTTCGTCAATTACGCCAGCAAAGGATACAAAACCATGAATCTGATTTTCATAGCAGATGTATTCGACGTCCACTCCCGCTGTCCGCAAACACCGAGCGTAGGCTGCGGCTTCATCGCATAGCGGGTCAAAACCCGCGGTCATCACCAGGGCTGGAGGCAGCCCTGCCAGTTGATCGCCGAGCACGGGGGAAGCTCGGTAGTCTTCCCAGTCTTCTACAGAGCTAAGATATTGCTCTCTAAACCAGGCCATCGCAGCAGTGGTCAGATAATAACCGTCGCTATTGCGTCGATAAGAATCCCAGTGATGGTGGGTATCACAAACCGGATAAACCAGAAGCTGATAGACCAGCGCGGGCCCGCTCCGGCGCAAGGCCATTTGCGAAACGGCAGCGGCCAGATTGCCCCCGGCGCTGTCGCCAGCGATGGCGATTTTATCGGCGTTACCACCTAAGGCGTCGGCATTTGCCGCGACCCAGGTTAACACCGCATAACAATCCTCCGCAGCAGCCGGAAATTTATGCTCAGGCGCTAAACGATAATCCGGCACGACGACGATGCAACTGGCGCCATCGGCATAATGGCGCGCTTCATTTTCGTGGCTATCGAGACCGCCAATCACCCAGCCACTGCCGTGGCAATAGACCAGTATCGGCGCTGAGTTCGGCAGGTTATGGGGTTTGAACACGCGGCAGGTAATCGCACAGTCCGGGCCGGGTACCTGGATGTCCTCGACTTTGGCCATTTCCGGCCCAGCCCAGCCATACATTTTTAGCACGGCACCCATCATCTTACGGGCCTGTTCTGGTGTGCTGTCCATGATCGATGGCGCGTCGCTAGCATGCGCTCGGTCGAGGATGGCCCTGGCCTGGGAGTCGAGTGTCATATCAATTCCTTAATTCAGTGAGTCGAAGCCAAACAGGCGCTGGGCATTTTTGGCCAGTACTTTTTCGCGCTCGGCGTCGGATAAGTTGCCCATGGTGCGCTCAATGGCCTGTGCGGAGTAGGGCCAGGAGCCTTCGTGATGGGGATAATCGTCGGCCCACATAATGTTGTCGAGCAAACCGTATTCTTTGGCAGTCAATATACCCACCCGGTCTTCCTGGAAACTGGCAAAACCGTGGGCCTTAAAGTAATCACTGGGCAAACCCTGCAATTTGGGGCGTACGTACATGTGGTGTTTTTTGTAGGCCTCATCCATGGCATCCAGGGCCCAGGCCAGCCAGCCAATACCGGCTTCGATCAGGCCAAATTTGATCCCGGGAAAGCGTTCGAGCACGCCTGAGGCGCATAGGGTAACCACGGGTTCCACGGCGGGCGTCAGTGCGTGCGCGACGTAATTGATGATGGCGCCGCCGTTGCCCGAGGCGAGGCGGGGATCGGATCCGGTGGAAATATGAAAGGTAATGGGCAGGCCGATCTCCTGCAGGCCCGCCCACAGGCGGTCGTAT
>JBFJZC010000310.1:0-3486 GCA_041622295.1 Porticoccaceae bacterium | reverse complement strand
CCCGGAAATCCGCCAACCAGCGTCGCTGCTGGAGCGTTTAATTGCAGTGGGCGCTGAGGCCCAATGCAAGTAATGTAACACAGGGTTTGGAGTGGTGGAATATCAGGGATTTGCTTTCACGGCCGGGCGTTCAGATACCTTGGCGTACCAGGCGCGCAAATTTACGCAGTCGTCTGGGATGCCCTTTTTAATCCATTTGGCGAAATCACAGGTCACCAGCGTGGTGATGTCTGCCATGGAGTAAAAGTCACCGGCGACATAGGGATGCCGGGCCAGTTGCTGGTCGAAATCCTTGAAGAAGTCGGCGACGCGAAGCGCGCCCCGCGCCGCGAGCTCCGGAGACTGAGGATAACTGTGCGGACCGACCACGGCTCGATCGGTGAAACCTTTGGCGGTGTTGCGAAATACTTCGGCGACGGCGAGTAGGCCATTCATAAAGGCGAGGTGTTCCCACATTTCGGCCAGGCCTTTTTCTGGCGCGGTGCGGCCCAGCATCGGTGTTTCGGGGTGAATGTCTTCAAAGTACCGCGTAATACCGCGAATCTGGCTGATGCAGGTGCCGTCGTCAAGCTCCAGCATGGGAATGTCGCAGGCTGGATTTTTGCTGCGATAAGCTTCCTGGAGATGTTCCCCCGCGCCGAGGTCGACGGCTACCCGCTCCACCTCAATGCCTTTTTCTGCGAGGAAGATATTGACACGACGAGGGTTGGGCGCTTGCGGGAAGTCGTATAGCTTCATATTTTGTCTCCGTATAGCAACGAGATAAGGGCGGAATTTTTGTGGTGGGCAGGATATTGCCATGTCCGCAGAACGAACGTTCAAAAATAATAGCACACAAGCGAGCCGGCGTAATACAAGGGGTGTTAGGCGTGGCTAGCCGGCCACGGATGGTCGATAAAATATTTCAGCGAGCTCGGTCCAGGGTGCGGAATAGGTTAACCGGGGCACTGTTTTCATCTACCATGAAAAGATATTCGCTTTGAGGAAGACCCGTGCGCGACCAGCTGTCTGACCCGCAACGACAACGTTACAGTAGGCAGGTTTTGTTGCCGTCTTTTGGTTTCGATGGACAGGAAGCCCTGCTCAATGCTTCGGTGCTGATGATCGGCGCTGGCGGTCTTGGCTGCGCCGCTGCGCAGTATCTCGTTGCCGCTGGTGTGGGTTGTCTGACGCTGGTCGATTTTGATCGGGTTGAGGTCAGTAATCTGCATCGTCAGGTGCTGTATAGCGAAGCAGATAAAGGTCGGCCTAAAACAGAAGTAGCGATAGCGGCCTTGCGGCGCTTGAACGCTGGTGTTGAGTTGCACGGTATTGCCAAAAAACTTGCCGATGAGGCCCTGTTTGCTGAGATCAATGACGCCGATGTAGTCCTGGATTGCAGCGATAACCTCGCCACGCGCCAGCAATTGAATCGGCTTTGCAAAAAGGCGCACATTCCTTTGGTATCGGGAGCGGCTGTACGTCTGGAAGGTCAGGTCGCAGTGTTTCCGATGACCCACGATAGCCCGTGCTACCACTGTTTCAGTCACACTTTTGGTGAGCAGCAGCTCAGCTGTGTGGAATCAGGGGTGCTTGGTCCGGTGGTCGGTATTGTTGGCGCCTTTCAGGCTCTGGAGGCGATAAAGGTCATCAGCAGGCTTGGCGTCACCCTGGCCGGGAGGGTCATGCTACTCGATGCCACCTACAGTGAATGGCAGACATACAAAATTGAGCGCTGGGCGGAGTGCCCGGTTTGCGGGAGTGGAAGTAGCAGTGGAGGTGGAAGTGGAAGTGGGGATATTGCCAGTGGCTAGCGTAACGGGCAGCAGCGAGACACGAAAAGGACTGCTGCCCCTGGCAGAAGCCAGGCAACGCATGCTGGATTCAGTCGAGCCGACCGGCGAGACGGAAATGGTTGCACTGGAGGGACTGGACGGGCGCGTTCTTGCCGACCACGTTATTTCTCCACTCGACTCCCCTCCGGCCGATAATTCGGCGATGGACGGTTACGCGCTGCGTTATGGCGATTTGAGCGCCGATGCCCGCTTCACGCTTGTCGGCAAGGCCATGGCCGGCGCGCCATTCGAAGGCCGAGTCAGGCCAGGCCAGGTGGTGAGGATTATGACCGGCGCGGAAATACCCGCAGGCGCTGATACGGTGGTCATGCAGGAAAACGCCACACTATCCCAGTCTGCCAGCCCAGACGGTGACCTCGTCAGTTTTACCGACCCGTCGCTGCGGCCGGGGGAAAACGTGCGCCGCCGTGGTGAGGATATTGCGTTAGGCGAGCAGGTGCTCAGCTCGGGACGCCGAATTGGCCCGGTGGATATCGGCTTGCTGGCAACCCTGGGGTTAACCCAGGCCAGGGTGATGAAACCGCTCACAGTGGCCCTTTTTGCTAGCGGTGACGAACTACGCCCGCCAGGGCACGTTCTGGCGCCGGGCGAAATCTACGACAGCAACCGTTATTTTCTTAAAGCGATGCTGGTGAGGTTGGGTTGCGTGGTGATCGACCTCGGTGTGATCGCCGATGATATTGATCAGCTGCGCGAGGCGTATCGACAAGCTGATCAGCAGGCCGATGCGGTCGTTACCTGCGGTGGTGCGTCGGTTGGCGAAGCCGATTATGCGCAGCAATTACTCGGTGAACTGGGCGAGGTGAACTTCTGGAAAGTCGCCATCAAACCAGGCAAGCCCTTTATGTTTGGCCGCTTGAGTAACAGCGTATTTTTCGGCTTGCCCGGCAATCCTGTTTCGGCGTTGGTAACGTTCCATCAACTGGTGCTGCCGGTCCTACAGAAAATGCAGGGTGCTCAGGAGTCCCCTGTGCTGACCCTGACCGCGCGTACGACCTGCGATATTCGGCGCAATCGCCTGCGGCTGGATTTGCAGAGAGGGCTGTACCAGGCCGATAGCAAAGGGGGGTTTGAAGTGACGCCCGATCGACAGCAAAGTTCTGGTGCGCTAGGCCCCATGAGCCGTTGTAACTGCTTTATTTTACTCGCTGCCGGAACCAGCCCCCTGCGGGCTGGCGATGGCGTCGAAATTTTGCCTTTTGACAGATGGCTACAGTGATATTAAGCAACCTGAATTTAGTTGCGAAGCCACTTTTGAGCTAGCTACTTTTGAGTAATACATTTTTAAAGCCTGGGGCTCTAAATCCTGGGGTTCCAAATTCAGAGATTTAAAATACACGGGCTTTAAATACACGGATTTTAAACATACGGGGAATAACATGACCAGAAAGCACATATTAGCAGGCGTCAAAGTGCTCGATTTTACTCAGCATGTGGCCGGGCCATCCTGCACACGCATGATGGCGGAAATGGGTGCCGAAATTATCAAGGTGGAGTTAGCGCCCTTTGGCGACCAGATACGTTATGTCGGTTATCAAAAAGGTGGTCGAGGGCTGTATTTTCTCCAACAGAATCGTGGCAAGGACAGTCTCTGCATCGATGTGAAAACCGAGAAGGGTAAGGCAATCCTCTACGAATTGATTAAGAAGGT
>JBFJZC010000309.1:0-3493 GCA_041622295.1 Porticoccaceae bacterium | reverse complement strand
GGCTATTTGAGTTGACTAAAGAGGGATGGCGCGTCGCGCATGAGCTGTCCGAGCAATGAAATATGGATTGAAACATCAATTAGTTAAGGTCTATATTGACATAGCAAAGCTGGTTCGCCACTAGAGCAAAATGCCTGCCCGTTCTGCGCTACGTTTTATGACGCCTGAGATTTGCCGCATTAGATAAGTGAGCTACCCTCAATAAAAACACGACCCATCGAGTGTGGATTAACAATTCCTTTCAGTAGTTCAGTTGGCGATCATGGGTCCGCTCATCATAATTGAGGCGAGAACCATGTCTACCCATCGGTTATTTCCTTCGCGGAATTCGATAATGCTTTGCGGTTTAGTTGTTGCGATTATGAACAATACAGCGTTAGCAGCAGCGCAACCCGCAACGTCGAACAAAAGAGTGACACAGATTGATCGCTATTCGGTGACGGCCACTGGGCCGACAGCGGGGCAGCACGATCTGCTTGCCGTAACAGTAGCGATTGCCATCCCCAATGGCATCGAAAGTCTCGGCGATGCGTTGCGATGGATTCTGAGGGATTCTGGCTATCGCCTCGCCGCCGATCCTGTCCTTTCAGAGGAGGTACGTGCAATGCTCGAATTGCCCTTACCGGCGGTACATCGCCGATTCGAACCGATGCCACTCAAAACAGTGGTGGCGCTAATCGTTGGCCCTGCATTTCACGTTGTGCAGGATCCGGTGCATCGTCTGCTGGCATTCGAGCGTTGCTATACGACGCCAGACATCTTGTCGGTGGGAGGAGTGCTGTAATGGAAGCTTTTGTTATTGCCATCGTGTTGATTACCTCGATGGTGTTTGGAACCGGGGATAAACAGCGTAAGGATCACACGAATCATTCCAGTGTTTCGCCCGCGTCGGACGTTCAATCTGCAGATCGTGAACAATCAGTCTACCTCTGTAATCCCGATCTTCGTCATATTAGACAGCGCGACCTGACCTTGCCTCTCAATCCGCAGATCAATAATGATGAACGCTAGACTCACCGTGCGTAGTCGTTTCTGGCGGATTGTCGGGTGCACCGTTCTTACTGCCTTGCCCGTCGTCACCGGCGCGGTACAGAGTGCTGATTCGCCAGTGACTGCAACGAAGACGACAGCATCGTCGACAACGCAACGGTTAGAGAATCAGGCGTCCCGTGCTGCACTGCGGAGCCTGGATGATACCGAATGGCAGCGTTACCAATCCCTGATGCAAGGTGTCCGGGGCAGCGTAAGTCCTGCGACCTTGTCACCCCTCGAAGTGCTGGGCATCCACGCGCGCAGTGCCGATGAACGTCGGCGCTACGCAGAGCGATGGGCCGTCATGATGCGAGACGATGCTGGTCGCATTCTGGCGTTTCAGCGAGCCTACGACGAAGCCCAGCGGCGCTTGTTCCCCAATGGCTTGTTGATCGACCCCGGTGTTGTAGCCGCCACCAAGCCGGATCAAGGTCTGGCTGGAAACTTCGTGTGGCAGTCGTCTAACAGGGTGTTGTTCTTTACCGATACCCAATGCCCGACCTGCGATGCTGTGCTGGAGCGATTGGTCAGCCAGATCAAACACTTCTCAGGTATCGATCTGTACCTGATTGATGTGTCCGCCGGTGACGAATCCCGTATACGCGACTGGGCGGCCTCGAAACAGATCGATCCGCAATGGGTCAGCGAGCACAAGATTACCCTGAACATTGATGCGGGTGCGCTCAACCAGGTCGAAAGCCACACGGGGCAACAGGGACAGGATTTACCGATACTGATACTACGCCGGGAAGGGCGATTGGATCCCTTGCCGGCATCACGATTTTGATGGAGCGTTAGAAATTCTGTGTCAATCCACTAATCTCTATATGAGAGGATTGGCCTATGAGCAACGACTTCGATTTTGACCAAGCCCTGAAGGCACTGCAATCAGGCAAAGCAATCACCGGCAAGGATCTGTCGGAGTTGGGTGAGTTGGCGGCACGCTGGAATCCAGCGACATACTTCTTTGGGACCGAGGCCACCGATGAATTAAAGTCTGAGGAAGAAAACTTCCACCTGGAGCTGGCACGTATTTCACACAATGAAGTGCTGCGCAATTATCTACTGGATATCAACGACCATATCCGTGTTGTTCGGCGTCTTGGCTGGCCAGATTCCCGTAGTGTTGAAGATACCTATAAGGAACATTTTTCGATATGCCAGTTGCTGCTTGACAGAAATATCAAAGGCGCGCAGAAAGAAATTGTAAAGCATATCCGCAAAAGCCAGGAACAAGCTAATCGTGTCACGCTGCACCAGCTCTACGACAGGCAAAGCATCGTCAACTTCGATTAAAGCACTCCGCTTTCGGGGAGATAGCGTTCTCTTCATCGCGCACCGCGCCAAATAAAGGCGAAATACCCCTCGCCTGCACTGTGGCCACGCTTTAACATCTGCTCGTGATGCCTATTTTCTCTATCAATATTAAACAAGCGTTATTTGAAAGTTGCTATCTTTCCTCGACGCACTTCCAGACTGTGGCTGCTCAGATCGGACACAAAAGTAACTGACAGACTTTCCCCAGGGTTTTGTTGAGCGCGTCGTTTATGGACCGGATTTAGATGCTCAGGCTGCGGTTTCGCAGAGATGGTCTGGCAGACAAGCGCGCCGAACATATCGGCGGCGTCGTCGAGAATGACTGAAAACTATTAAGCCGGTACCAGTATTGATGCTGCAAATTACACTTTCTGGTATTTGGCGTGGTGCTAGCGGCGTTGAAAACCATAACTATATAAAAATGGACAGAAAAGATAGATTATTAACAATTGAGTGGGAGTTTGGCACCGGCTAGTGCCTACGTTTTTGACGGGGTGATGGTGAGGTTTATCAGGTTCCTGCTGAACGGGCCTGACGGATTGAATTGAGCCGTTATACTTGTCATTGAACCCACGCCCTATCTCTGAGAACCGGATATGAGTATCACTTTGCTGTTGTTCGCCGCCCTCGTCCTTTTGTACTGCGGAATAGGCGGTAATAAAGCGCTTCTCGTCATGCTGGCTTCAGCGGTGGTCGGCTGGGCGCTGGACGGGTTCAGTTTGGCGAGTCTGATTTTCGGCGGGGTAGTGCTGGCACTGTTAGTCGTGCTGTTGATACCGAATCAATTTCGTCGTGAACGACTGAGCCGACCGCTGTTGCACTGGGTTCGCGGCATGCTTCCCACCTTGTCTGAAACGGAATCCGAAGCACTGCGATCTGGCAATGTAGACTGGGACGGAGACCTGTTCAGTGGTCATCCTGATTGGGATCGCCTGCTTGAGCTTCCCCACGCCAGCCTCAGCGCAGAAGAACAGGCCTTTCTCGACGGCCCGGTAACCACTCTGTGCAGCATGATTGACGACTGGTCGATGACCAATGAATTGTTCGATTTGCCGCAGGAGGTCTGGGACTATATTCGACATGAGGGCTTTTTTGGCCTGGTTATTCCCAGGGAATACGGCGGCAAGGGCTTCTCCCAGACCGC
>JBFJZC010000308.1:0-3497 GCA_041622295.1 Porticoccaceae bacterium | reverse complement strand
TTGTCTGGGCCATCAACTGCTGGCGCTCGCCTCGGGCGCGAAGACCGGCAAGATGAAGTTTGGCCACCATGGGGCCAACCACCCGGTACAAAATCTCCACGACCGAAGCGTGCTGATAACGAGCCAGAATCATGGTTTTGCTGTGGTTGAAGAATCCTTGCCTGACAATTTACAGGCGACACACCGTTCATTGTTTGATAATTCATTACAGGGCATTGAACGGACAGATAAACCGGCCTTTGGTTTTCAGGGTCACCCGGAGGCGAGTCCCGGCCCCCACGATGCGGGGCCACTGTTTGATCGCTTTATCCAGCTCATGGCGCAGCGCAGAAATTAACTGACGAGTCCCGATGCCAAAACGTAGTGATATAAAAAGTATTTTGATTCTTGGCGCTGGGCCCATTGTTATTGGGCAGGCCTGCGAATTTGACTATTCCGGCGCGCAGGCGTGCAAAGCCCTGCGCGAAGAGGGTTACCGCGTGGTGCTGGTGAATTCAAATCCAGCCACGATTATGACTGATCCAGTGATGGCGGATGCCACCTACATTGAGCCTGTTGAATGGCGCACGGTGGCGGCCATTATTGAACGAGAACGCCCCGACGCTCTGCTGCCTACCATGGGTGGTCAGACCGCGCTTAACTGCGCCCTTGATCTGGCGCGGGAAGGTGTGCTCGATAAATTCAATGTGGAATTGATCGGTGCCACCAGGGAGGCCATTGATAAGGCCGAAGACCGGGAAAAATTTGATCGTGCCATGAAGGCTATCGGCCTGGAGACGCCGCGTTCGCGCATCGTCCACAGCCTGGAAGAGGCGTTTCAGGTGCCTGATCAGTTTGGTTTCCCGTGCATCATCCGACCCTCCTTTACCATGGGTGGCTCAGGTGGCGGTATTGCATACAACCGCGAGGAGTTCGAGGAAATATGCAAGCGCGGTCTGGATTTGTCGCCGACCAAAGAGCTGCTTATCGATGAATCCCTGATCGGCTGGAAAGAATTCGAAATGGAGGTCGTGCGGGACAGGAACGATAACTGCATCATTGTCTGTGCGATCGAAAACCTTGACCCCATGGGTATTCACACGGGCGACTCAATTACCGTGGCGCCGGCGCAGACGCTGACCGACAAGGAATATCAGATCATGCGCAACGCCTCTATCGCGGTGTTGCGCGAGATCGGTGTTGAGACCGGCGGCTCAAACGTGCAGTTTGCGGTGGATCCCACCGATGGGCGTCTGGTAGTCATAGAAATGAACCCCCGGGTATCCCGGTCATCGGCCCTGGCCTCTAAAGCGACGGGTTTTCCCATTGCCAGGGTGGCGGCCAAGCTGGCGGTGGGCTACACGCTGGATGAATTGCGTAACGAAATTACCGGTGGTGCCACCCCGGCGTCTTTTGAGCCGAGTATCGACTATGTGGTTACCAAGGTGCCGCGCTTTGCATTCGAAAAGTTTACCCAGGCAAATGCCCTGCTCACGACTCAGATGAAGTCTGTCGGTGAAGTCATGGCCATAGGTCGGACCTTCCAGGAATCTCTGCAAAAAGCGTTACGCGGGCTGGAGGTCGGCAGTGCTGGATTTGACCCGCAAGTAGATTTGACCCGGGCCGATGCGATAGAGGTGATCCGCCAGCAACTTACCGCCGCCGGTGCCGACCGTATCTGGTACGTGGGTGATGGCTTTCGCGCCGGTATGAGCGTCGAAGAGATTCATCAGGCGACCGCTATAGATCACTGGTTCCTCGTGCAAATTGAAGATTTAATCCTCGCCGAAAATGGGCTCACGGGCCGTCAGCTGAGCGACCTTGATGGCGAGGCTCTGTATGGGCTGAAGCGCAAAGGCTTTTCTGACCGGCGCATTGCGGATTTGCTAGGGGTGGCAGAACAGGCGGTGCGTGAAGCACGCTGGGCGGCCAATATTCGCCCGGTTTACAAACGGGTGGATACCTGTGCGGCGGAGTTTGCTACCGATACTGCGTATATGTACTCGACCTATGAGGAGGAGTGCGAAGCGGCACCGACCGGCCGAGACAAGATTCTCGTGCTGGGTGGTGGCCCCAATCGCATCGGCCAGGGCATAGAGTTCGATTATTGCTGTGTGCATGCCGCCCTGGCTATGCGTGAGGACGGTTACGAAACCATTATGGTCAACTGTAATCCGGAAACCGTATCCACTGATTACGATATATCCGATCGCCTGTACTTCGAGCCGGTGACGCTGGAAGATGTGCTGGAAATTGTCGCTGTCGAAAAACCCAAAGGTGTCATTGTGCAGTTTGGCGGACAAACCCCGCTGAAGCTGGCGCGCGCCCTGGAAGCTGCGGGTGTGCCGATTATTGGCACCACCCCCGATGCTATCGACCGCGCTGAGGATCGTGAGCGTTTTCAGCAAATGATCGACAAACTCGGTCTGTTACAGCCGCCCAACGCGACAGTGCGATCCGCCGATCAGGCGGTGATAAAGGCGGCGGAAATTGGTTACCCCCTGGTGGTCAGGCCATCTTATGTGCTCGGCGGCCGCGCCATGGAAATAGTCTACGACGAAGACGAACTGCGCAGATACATGCGTGAGGCGGTTGAAGTGTCGCATGACTCACCTGTATTGCTCGATTATTTTCTGTCCTCAGCCATCGAAATTGATATCGATGCGGTATCGGACGGCGAGGATGTGGTCATTGGCTCAATCATGCAGCATATTGAGCAGGCGGGTATTCACTCCGGAGATTCGGCCTGTTCACTGCCACCTTACAGCTTGCCGGAGGCGGTGCAGGAAGATATGCGCAACGTGGTCAGAACGATGGCCCGGGAGCTTGGCGTCAAGGGCTTGATGAACGTCCAGCTGGCCTGGCAGGACGGCAAAATATATGTGATTGAAGTCAATCCGCGGGCTTCGCGCACGGTTCCGTTTGTGTCCAAATGCATTGGGGTTTCTCTGGCGAAAGTCGCCGCTCGCTGCATGGTTGGACAAAAGCTGGCGGATATGGGTTTTACCCGTGAAGTGATCCCGAAGCATTTTTATGTCAAAGAGGCAGTTTTCCCTTTCAACAAATTTCCTGGTATTGACCCCATTTTGGGTCCTGAGATGAAGTCCACAGGAGAGGTCATGGGGGTGGGTGAAACGTTTGCCGAAGCCTATGCCAAAGCGCAGTTAGGTGCCGGCGATGAAATCCCCACGGGTGGCACGGCATTTTTGAGCGTTCGTGAACCCGATAAGTCAGGTATTGTGGATATCGCTCGGCGGCTTGACGCTCTTGGTTTTGCGCTGGTTTGTACGCGTGGCACGGCGCAGATCATTGAGGCCGCTGGCCTCAAACCCGACATCGTTAACAAGGTCAAGGAAGGCCGCCCCCACATCGTTGACATGATAAAAAACGACAAAATTGATTTAATTATCAATACTACCGAAGGCCGTCAGGCCATCAAGGATTCAGCGACGATTCGGTCAAGCGCTGAGTCGAACGGCGTTTACTACACGACAACGCTGGCCGGCGGTAACGCGGTA
>JBFJZC010000307.1:0-3504 GCA_041622295.1 Porticoccaceae bacterium | reverse complement strand
TCACTCCAATATCGCCCGAATGTAGCCAGCCCCCCTGGTCAATGGTTTCGCGGGTTTTTTCCTCATCGTCCCAGTAGCCACGCATCACCGCGTAACCGCGGGTGCAAATCTCGCCTTTGTCGCCAATCGCCACCACGCGGTTGGTCTCATCGACAATCTTGGTTTCCAGGTGGGGACAGGGTTTACCCACTGTACCGACCCTTTTTTCCAGGGGATCATGGGGTTCAGTGATATGACTTACCGGACTCAGTTCGGTCTGCCCATAGGCGATAAGGATCTGCTCCATGTGCATCTTGTCTATCACTTTTTTCATGACCTCCACCGGACACGGCGCGCCCGCCATGATGCCTGTACGCAGATGGCTGAAGTCGAATTGTCCAAATTGCGGATGATCGAGCTCGGCAATAAACATGGTCGGCACACCGTGAAGAACCGTGCAGTGTTCCTCTGCAACCACCTGTAACGTCGTCAGCGGCTCAAAAGCTTCGCCGGGAAAAACCGCAGCTGAACCATGGGTCACGCAACCGAGGTTACCAATGACCATGCCGAAACAATGGTACAGCGGCACCGGAATACACACCTTGTCCCGCTCAGTCAACCGCATCACATCGCCGTTGACCTGACCGTTATTGAGCACGTTGCAATGACTCAGGGTGGCGCCTTTCGGGTTGCCGGTGGTGCCACTGGTAAACTGTATATTGATGGCATCGTCTGGTGATAACAGGCCGGCAAGTTCTGTCATGCGGGCAAGCTCATCGGCACCACCGAGATGACAGATATCGCCAAAATTGTACATCCCCGGAGTCTTGCCTTCGCCGAGCCGAATCACCGTCTCCAGGGCAGGAAGCTTCGCAGATTTGAGTTTGCCGGGCTCGCAGCCTGCCAGCTCTGGCGCCAATGTCTGCAACATTTCCAGATAACGACTGGTCTTAAATACCTCAGCTGTCACAATCGCGCGGCACTGCACCTTGTTGAGGGCGTATTCCAGCTCATACAGGCGATAAGCAGGGTTGATACAAACCAGTATCGCGCCGATTTTAGCGGTGGCGAACTGGGTCAGGCACCACTCGTAGCAGTTTGGCGCCCAGATACCAATCCTGTCACCAGGTTCAATACCCAGCGCCAACAGGCCAGTGGCCAAACGATTCACCTGCAGCTGATACTCGCGATAGGTCCAGCGAATATCCTGATGCGGAATTATCAACGCTTCGCTGTCAGGGAACCGCGCTACCGTGATGTCGAACAGGTTGCCGATGGTGTCATAGATCAGCGGGGTCGTTGCCGCACCGCACTTATAGCTTTGATTTTTCATTATCCATCCGGAAAACAGTCAAGTAATTGCATGTTGAGTTTCAATCGACCGCGGCTAGCGTCAATATTCGATTCTGTTGCGTGCGGCGGACATTGCGCTCGACGCAATCTTTTAATTGCTTATTCAACTATTCCCGGCGATCGCACGATCGACGCGAGCTAACGGTCTTGTGGCGCCAACTTACTGTCGTTTCGACCTAAATAACCGGGGCTGCTATTCTGGTTGAAATAACCAGCGCTAGCAACTCTCGTGCAATCGTCTTTGGCCGTCAAAGACGCTGGCGCAGCCGCCGGGACAGGCCCCCTGCCCCGACCAAATTGATGTTTATCGGTACCTCCTATATATTCCAGCCCCTCGCCCCTCGTTGGCGCGCCATCCGGGCCAACAGGCACTGGCGTCATTAACTGAAAACGTCGAGAACCGTTATGCACAGCACCTTCAAAAGTATGAATTTCAATCTGGGCCAGGATATCGACATGCTGCGCGATGCCGTTTATCAGTTCAGCCAGAAGGAAATTGCCACACGCGCCGAGCAAATTGATATCGACAACGAATTCCCAGCCGACCTGTGGCAAAAATTTGGCGACATGGGGCTACTCGGCATGACCGTCGATGAAGCCTACGGCGGCACGAATATGGGTTATCTGGCTCATGTGGTGGCGATGGAGGAAATCTCCCGCGCCTCGGCCTCGGTAGGGCTATCCTATGGCGCCCACTCCAATCTCTGTGTCAATCAGATTCATAAAAACGGTACAGCAGAACAAAAAGCTCGGTACCTGCCGAAACTGTGTTCCGGCGAGCATATCGGCGCACTGGCCATGAGCGAACCCGGTGCTGGCTCCGATGTGGTGAGTATGAAGCTGCGGGCTGACAGGAAAGGTGATCGCTACATTCTCAACGGCAACAAATTCTGGATTACCAACGGGCCCGACGCCAACACCTATGTCATCTACGCAAAAACCGCGCCTGACCAGGCCTCCCGGGGGATCACCGCTTTTATCGTCGAGCGAGACTTCCCCGGTTTTAGCCGCGCACAGAAGCTCGATAAACTGGGCATGCGCGGTTCTAACACCGGCGAACTGGTGTTTGTGGATTGTGAGGTACCCGCGGAGAACATCCTCGGCAAGGAAAATGAAGGTGTCAGGGTGTTGATGTCCGGCCTCGACTACGAACGCACAGTGCTGTCTGGCGGACCAGTTGGCCTCATGCAAAGCTGCATGGATATCGTTCTTCCCTATCTCCATGATCGCAAACAGTTTGGCCAGTCCATCGGCGAATTCCAGCTCATGCAGGGCAAGCTCGCGGACATGTATGTCGACCTCAACACCTCCCGCGCCTACCTATATGCTGTGGCGGCAGCCTGTGATCGCGGTGAAGACTCCCGCAAGGATGCCGCAGCCGTGATCCTGTATACGGCGGAAAAAGCCACACAGATGGCGCTCCAGGCAATCCAGGCCCTCGGCGGCAATGGCTACATTAATGATTATGCTACCGGGCGCTTGCTGCGCGATGCCAAGCTCTACGAGATTGGCGCTGGCACCTCAGAGATACGGCGTATGCTGGTGGGCCGCGAACTGTTTAATGAAACGGCGTGATTAAACTTGACCGCCGCGACCTGGCGACCAGAAAATATCGCTAACCTGCGATAACAGCCAAACAATAACCCCAGACACAAGCTTCAGGGCGAGGACAAAAATGAGCTACCAATCTGTGCTTAAACCCGGTCTTTTTGCCGGCAAAACCATCCTGGTGACCGGTTCCGGCAGCGGTTTCGGGCGCTGCATCGCCCACGAGCTGGCCGCACTGGGCGCAACCATATTGATGATGGGCCGCACCGAGGAAAAACTGGTAACCGTTAAAGGTGAAATTGAAAGCGATAATCCCGGCGTAGTGTGCGATTACGGCTGCGCCGATATTCGCGACGCCGAAGCCGTCGAGACGGTGATCGATCGCTTTATCGCCGATCACGGCCCCATTCACGGCCTGGTCAACAATGCCGGCGGTCAGTTCCCCGCTGACCTGGAAAATATCAGCCCCAACGGATTTCTCGCCGTGGTACGCACCAACCTGCTGGGCGGCTTTATCGTTGCCAAAGCGGTGTTCCTGAAATCCATGAAGGAACACGGTGGCGCCATCGTCAATATCACCGCCGACAACTTTGGCGGCATGCCGCGCATGGCCCACTCCGGCGC